>JBEBIR010000279.1:0-5297 GCA_040080315.1 Gemmatimonas sp. | reverse complement strand
CGCCACCGCGGCCGCCGCTCCCATGAGTCCCACGGACGTCCAGGTGACCAGCGAAAACAGTTCCGTGTAGGCAATCGCGTATGCCGCCTGCGCCTGAGCGCTCGAAGCCGTCGAGCCGACAAAACGCAGCAGCAACACCCCGGCGATGTTCATCGCGATTCCCTGCAACCCCGTCGGCAGACCAAACCGGAAGAGCGCGCGAATGATCTCCCAATCGGGACGCCATGACACGTGACGGAAATCCAGCACCCACCCGCCGCTGAACAGTCGCGTCATCGAGTAGATCGCCACGATGCCACCCGCGAGCGCCGTGCCCATCGCCGCACCGGCCGTGCCGAAGGCGGGAACGGGTCCCAGTCCGCGGATGAAGATCACGTTGAAACCGATGTTCATCACGGTCATGGCGATGCCCAACCGCAGCGGGGTCTTTGCATCGCCTGCCGCGCGCAATCCGCCACCCAGCATGAAAAACATCATCATGCCGAAGTTGAAGACGAACATGATACGCAGGAACGGCAGCGCTTCGGCCTGCACGGCGGGCGCGGCGTTGATCATGCCCAGCAGCCATGGTGCCGCGAAATATCCCACAGGCGCCACGACACCGATCGACAGCGTGAGCGCCACCAGGAAGGCCTGAGACGCGGCGCGATTGACACTTCCGGCGTCACCGGCGCCGGCGAAGCGCGCCACCAGCACACCCATCCCCGTGAAGAGCGACGCGAGAAACACGGCGACCACCAGGAAGATCTGGAAGGCCACGCCGATGCCCGCGTTGCCGTTGAACCCCACCAGATGACCCACCATCGCATGGTCGATCATCCCCTGGAGTCCACCAATCACATTCTGCAACACCGTCGGCCACGCAATCTTCCACACCGCACTGCCAATCGGGCCTTCCACGATGGACCGGTCGAACTTTCGCGGCGCTGGTCCGCTCTTCGTCGGCTCGCTCACGCGGCAACCGCGGTGCTGCGACGTACCAACGTGAGAATCGAGTATACCGCGACTGGTTCTTCGTGCTGATTGCGTACCTCGACGTCCCACTCAACCACGCCCTGCGGAATGCCACCCTCTGGCGTGTCCTTGGCCGTCTTCTGTTTCACCGTGAGTCGCACATGAATCGAGTCGCCGGGATACACTGGCTTCGTGAATCGCAACTTCTCCAGGCCGTAGTTCGCCAGCACCGGACCAAGCGCGGGATCGACAAACAGCCCCGCCGCCGCCGACACCACAAAGTACCCGTGGGCAACGCGCCCCTCGAACACACCATTGGTGCGCGCGTCCTCGTCGTTCATGTGTGCGTAGAAGTGGTCTCCGCTCAGGGCCGCGAACTGCACCACATCATCAAGCGTGATGGTGCGCGCGGAGGTGAGCAGTGTATCACCAACCTGCAACTCGTCAAACGTTTTCCGGAACGGATGCACGGTGTCGGTGGTTTGCGCGGCGCCGGTGGTCCATTCGCGCGTGATGGACGTCAGCACGCTCGGACTTCCCTGAAGCGCCGTGCGTTGCATGTAGTGCAGCACACCACGCGCGCCGCCCATCTCTTCACCTCCGCCGGCGCGACCCGGCCCGCCGTGCACCAGATTCGGCAGCGGAGAACCGTGGCCGGTGCTCTCCTTCGCACTGGTGCGATCAAGCACCAGCATGCGGCCATGATACGCAGCCGTCCCCAGAATGACGGCGCGCGCCACGGCGGCATCGGCCGTCACCAGCGAGCCACACAACGAGCCGCGACCCAGCTTCGCCAGCGCGACGGCCTCGTCCACCGTCTTGTACGGCATCACGGTGTTCACCGGCCCGAAGGCTTCAATGTCGTGCGGTTCATGATGCTGAAACGGATCATCGCACACCATCAGCATCGGGCCAAAGAACGCGCCCTTGTCGCGATCGGCACCAACCACGGGAAAATCGCCGCCGCCAAACACCAGCTCCGTGGCGGCCCGAATCCGACTGGCATTGGCACCCACGTCGCGCACCTGTCCCCTGCTGGCCAACGGACCCATGCGCACACCGTCCGCCGCCGGATCCCCGATGGTGGTCTTCTCCAACCGGCCACGCAGTGCCCGCACAACATCGTCCTCCATACCCGCCGGCACGATCGTCCGACGGATGGCGGTGCACTTCTGCCCGGCCTTGCCCGTCATTTCGCGCGTCACTTCCTTGATGAACAACTCGAACTCCTCTGTGCCAGGCGCCGCATCAGGACCGAGGATAGCGCAGTTCAGCGAGTCGGCCTCCATGTTGAAGCGCACGGAGTGCTCGATGATGGCCGGGCTTTGCTTGAGCATCTGACCGGTCGCCGCAGAACCAGTAAATGCCACCGCGTCTTGTTCGTTCACATGTGACAGAAGATCGCCGGCACTGCCGCAAATGAGTTGAATGGCACCCGGGGGAAGCACGCCCGATTCGATCATGGCGCGAAAAACCGCCTCGGTAAGGAAGCTGGTAGCCGTTGCCGGTTTCACGATGCATGGCATGCCGGCCAACAGCGCCGGTGCCAGCTTTTCCATCATGCCCCAGACGGGGAAGTTGAATGCGTTGATGTGGATCGCCACACCTTCCAGCGGAACGCAGATATGTCGGCCGACAAACGTGCCGTTCTTGGACAGCGGCTCGGTCGGTCCTTCGACGTGAAAGGTCTCGTTGGGAAACTCACGACGACCGCGACTCGAATACGCGAAGAACGTGCCGATGCCCCCGTCGATATCGACCCAACTGTCAGCCTTCGTCGCGCCGGTGGCGCTGGACAGTGCATAGAATGCGTCCTTTCGCTCCATCAGATACTTCGCCAGCGCCTTCAGCATCGCCGCGCGTTGGTGAAACGTCAGCGCGCGCATCGCGGGACCACCAACAGTCCGCGCATACTCCGTCATCCCCTGGAAATCGAGGCCGCCGCTTCCGGCCTCGCCGAGTGTCTCGCCAGTCACCGCGTGGACCAATTCGGTGGTGCGTCCGGTACCACGGACCCACTCGCCGCAGGCGTAGTTCATCAGCGTCAGCATGCGCGTTGTGTCATGGTAGTCATCAGTTGCCTGCTTTCGTCTCGTGCCAGTTTTTGAGCATGCCCGATTGCGCTGGCCGCGTTGCCGGTACCTCGCGCAGTGGTTCCACGGCATGCCACCCCGCGCGCATGGCGGCCGGCAACTGCTGATAGAGCTGCGTGCCCGCCGACTTCCACTCCAGCATGTCGTCGCTCACATCTTTCACAATCTTCGCCGGGTTCCCCACCACCACTTTTCGCGGTGGGATCTCCATGCCCGTGGGCACAAAGCACAGAGCCCCCACCACGCAGCCCGCGCCCACGACGGCATTGTCCATGATCACGGCGTTCATGCCGACGAGCGCGTTCGCACCAATGCGCGCGCCGTGCACGATCGCGCCGTGCCCGATGTGCGCTCCCGCCTCCAGGACGACAACAACTCCGGGGAACATGTGAATCGTGCAATTCTCCTGCACGTTGCAACCGTCCTCAATAATGATGCCGCCCCAATCGCCACGAATCGCCGCACCTGGACCGACGTACACATCGCGACCAATGATCACGTTGCCGGTCACCGCTGCCTGCGGATGCACCAACGCCGACTCGTGAATGACCGGGATGAAGTCCTCGAAGGCGTAGATCACCTACACCCGCTCCAGAATCATCGCGAACCCCTGCCCCACGCCAATGCACATCGTGCACAACGCATACCGCGCGCTCCGTCGCTGCAGTTCGCGCGTCGCCGTCAGCGCCAGTCGCGCACCGCTCATCCCCAACGGATGGCCCAACGCAATCGCACCGCCGTTGGGATTCACTCGCGGATCATCGTCGGCAATGCCCAATTCACGCAGACACGCGAGCCCCTGCGCCGCGAACGCCTCGTTGAGTTCGATCACGTCCATCTGATCGATGCGGAGTCCGGCTCGCGACAACACCAGCCGTGATGCAGGGACCGGCCCCATCCCCATGATCCTCGGCTCGACGCCCGCAGCCGCACTGGTCACGATCCGCGCGATCGGTGTCAGGCCCAACTCGGACACCGCGCGCGATGACGCCACGAGCAACGCCGCTGCGCCATCGTTCAACCCAGATGCATTGCCGGCCGTGACCGAACCTCCTTCACGAAACGCCGGTTTGAGTCGTGCCAGTGTCTCCAGGGTCGTGTCCGGTCGGATGAACTCGTCTTCCGTCACCAGCACCGACTCGCCCTTTCGTTGCGGTACCGACACCGGCACGATCTCCTCGGCGAACCGACCACCCGCCCGTGACAGCGCGGCTCGGCGCTGCGAACGCATCGCGAAGGCGTCCTGATCGTCACGCGACACGCCGTATTGCGCGGCCACATTCTCCGCCGTTTCACCCATCGAGTCGGTACCATACTTCGCCTTCATCTTCGCATTCACAAACCGCCAGCCCAAACTGGTATCGAACAGCTGCACGTCGCGCGCAAACGGTGTGGCTCCCTTGGACAAGACGAAGGGCGCACGCGTCATGCTCTCCACGCCACCCGCGACGAACAGGTCGCCTTCACCGCTGCGAATCGAACGAGCGGCATGGGCTACCGCACTCAGGCCCGACGCGCACAGGCGATTCACCGTCTCACCGGGCACCGTGTGCGGCATGCCCGCGAGAAGCAGCGCCATGCGCGCCACATTGCGGTTGTCTTCGCCGGCCTGATTCGCACACCCGAGAATCACGTCGGAAACGCGCGCCGCATCCAGCGTGGGATGCCGCGCCAACAGCGCCGCGATCGCATGCGCGGCCAGGTCGTCAGCACGCACCCCGCTCAGCGCGCCGCCCAGGTTGCCGATTGGCGTACGGACGCCATCGACGATAAATGCGTCCTGCTGATCAGTCATCATGAACCCGGTAGATGCGGGCGACCGGTGCGGTAGCCGGTGCCCCGGAAATGTCCGACGATCACGTCGTCCTGATTCCGGACCGTGGCCACCAGAAACGTCAGCTTGTTGCTTGTGCTCTCTTCCATCGCGATGGCCGTCAGCACATCACCAGGACGCACCGCCGCCGGGAAGCTGACCACGCAGTCGATCGCCACACTGAGCGTTCCCGCGGCGTTGATCGCGAAGGCAAACGCACTATCGGCCAGCGAGAACACGATTCCGCCGTGCGAGGTACCGAAACCGTTCACCATGTCATCACGCACGGTCATCCGTAACACCGAGCGTCCAACCGCCGCCTCGACTACTTGGATGCCAAGCCACTGCGAGAATCGGTCGTTCGTCATCAGATGATCGACCACCACGCGCGGCGACGGAAACGACCCATGGTCTTCAGACATTCAACAGTCGCCCGC
>JBEBIR010000278.1:0-5335 GCA_040080315.1 Gemmatimonas sp. | reverse complement strand
CCAGAGAAATGGTCGCCGCGCCACCAATGGTATGGGCGCCTGGGGGCGGGTGGGTGACCAATTCCGAGGTTCTGGGGCTCGTGCGGCCTCCCGGACGTATCATTCATTTAAGGATATCACCAGAGGCGGCCCTCATGCGGCTGGCCAGGTCGCGAATCGTTCGACCACTGCTCAAAAGGGACGATCCGCAGACCGCAATGACCGAACTTTGGGCCAGACGAGCTGAACTGTACGCTCTGGCCGACGTGGAGATAGATGTGGAACTTGTTGATTCACAACGAGTTGTACAGCAGGTGGTGGCGCTTGCCCGTAACTTGACGACAGGACTAGGTTAGGAAATGGACGATCGATGGGTGCCAGTGGTGGAAGATCTCCGCGAACGATTCGCGGCCGATAGTGACGTGGTTGAGGTAGAAGCGTATCTGTCGTCACAAGGGTACAGTCGGCGGCAAATCGGTGAGATTCTTTCGCTCCTTTATAGCGATACTGCATCCGAGCCTTTGTGGGATGGCTCGGTCTTGGCGCGCGAGGCACCTCTGCGAGTTCAGGGACCTCATGAGCGTGGCCGGTTTACGGCTGAGGCCTGGGGATACCTGGTTCTGCTGGGTGGGTCGGGCGCGGTCAATCTTCACGATTTCGAACAGTTGGTAGAGCGGGCGCTGACCCATGTGGATGGGCGGATCGGGCTTCCCGAGATCCGTGCCCTCGCCGAGGAAGGCGGGTTTGACGATGCATCGGCCGGTAGCGAACGCACGCAGGTACACTGAGAACTGATGACAGCCAAGAAGGTTTCCAGCGGGTCCAGCAAACGCGCGCCGGCGAAGAAGGCCGCAGCGAAACGCACCATCAAGAGTGCCGCGAAGACGGCGACGCCAGTCGACGCGTTGTCAGCGCCGACGCGTCGTGTGCCCGCGCCGGCCACGCAGGCGTCGGCGACCAAGACCGCTGCAAAAAAGGTCGCCGCAAAAAAGGCGGCGAAGAAATCGACGAGCGCTCGCGCGAAGTCGCGGGCGGCGTTGCGCATCGTCGAGAGTGACGACGACGAGGCGCTTGCCTCGGGCACCGGCACGTCGCTCGTCATCGTCGAGTCGCCAACGAAAGCGAAAAACATCGGCAAGTACCTCGGACGCGGCTACACCGTGCGGGCGACGGTCGGACACGTGCGCGATCTCCCGGCCAAGAAACTGGGCATTGATATCGAGCATGGATTCGCCCCCGACTACGTCACGATCGAGGGCAAGGAAGACATTCTCACGGATCTCAAGAAAATTGCCAAAGGCGCGCGCGAGATCTTCATCGCCACCGACCCGGATCGTGAAGGTGAGGCGATCGGCTGGCATGTGGAACAGTACCTGACGCAGCCCAAGCGACACGCGGTCACCGCGCCCATCCGGCGCGTGATGTTTCATGAGATCACGAAAGAAGAAGTGAAGAAGGCCATGGACAACCCCATGGACATCGACACGAAGAAGGTCGAAGCGCAGCAGGCGCGTCGGTTGCTGGATCGCCTGGTGGGGTACAAGGCCAGCCCGGTGCTGTGGAAGACGGTGAAGAAGGGACTGTCGGCTGGTCGCGTGCAAACGGTGGCGCTGCGTATCATCGTGGAACGCGAGCGCGAGATTCGCGCGTTCACGCCGGTCGAGTATTGGACCATCGCCGCCGACCTGCAGAAGGGCGCGCAAGCGTTTGTTGCCAAACTGCATCAGGTGGATGGCAAGAAGCCGGAGCTGCCCACCGGCCCAGACACCGAGCGTGTGCTCGCCGATCTCAAGGGACGCAAAGAGTTCGTCGTTACCGAGGTCAAGCGACGGGAGCGTCGCAAGAATCCTGCGGCGCCGTTTACCACGTCCACGTTGCAGCAGGAAGCGGCGAAGAAGTTGGGTTTTGGTTCCAAGCGCACCATGCGGCTGGCGCAGGATCTGTACGAAGGTATCGATGTCGGTGGTGAAGACGGTGCGGTCGGTCTCATCACGTACATGCGTACCGATTCGTCACGTGTCTCCGAGGTGTCTGCCGCTGCCGCGCGTGAATGGTTGCGCGCGGAGCACGGTGAGCCGTATCTCGCCGCGACGCCGCAGTTGTATCCGAGCTCCAAGGCGAACCAACAGGACGCGCACGAAGGCGTGCGTCCCACCGATCCCACGCGCAAGCCCGACGAACGCCTCGCCAAGAAGCTGACGGCCGACCAGTACAAGCTCTATGAGTTGATCTGGAAGCGCTTCATGGCGTCGCAGATGTCATCGGCCGTATTCGACACCACCACGGTCGACTTCGATATCCCCGCCGGTGGTCATCAATACCTGTTCCGCGCGACTGGATCCGTCATCAAGTTCGACGGTTTCCTCAAGCTCTATCGCGAAGCGCGCGAAGAGGGCGACGGCAAGGCACTTGAGGACGAGCAGGCGTTGCCGTTCCTCGAGCTGAACGAAAAGGTGCCGGTGAAGGCCATCACGCCAACGCAGCACTTCACCGAGCCACCGCCGCGCTTCTCCGACGCCTCAATCATCAAGGAGCTCGAGCGGCTCGGCATCGGTCGTCCGTCCACCTACGCGTCCATCATTTCGGTGCTCACCGACCGTCGCTACATCGAGGTCAATCAGCGCCGCTTTTTCCCCACCGTGCTTGGCGAGACGGTGGAGAAAGTGATGGTGAAGAAGTTCCCCGACGTGTTCAACGTGGGATTTACCGCGCTGATGGAAGAGGAGCTCGACAAGATCGCCGAAGGCGAGATCGGTTGGGTGCGCGCGCTCAATGATTTCTGGACGCCGTTCCAGCGCACACTCAACGACGACGATCTCGACGCGCTCATTGGCGAGGCGTACGATCTCTCCGCGCTCGAAACCGAACGTTGTCCACTCGACGGCGGCAAGCTGGTCGCCAAGGGTGGATTCTTCGGGCCGTTTGTCGCGTGTGAAAACCATCCCAAAGTTTGCAAGTACACCCGACCCATCAAGGGTGAGAAGAAGCCGGCTGAGCTTACCAACTACATGTGCCAGGAGTGCGGCGCACCGATGGTGATTCGTCACGGTCGCTCCGGTGATTTCCTGGGATGCAGCAAGTTCCCGAAGTGCCGCGGCACGCGCTCGATGCCCACGGGCGTCAAGTGTCCGAAGGACGGCGGCGAGATTGCCGAACGCCGCAGCAAGAAGCGCGGGAAGGCGTTCTACGGATGCGAGAACTACCCGAATTGCGATTTCGTCGTGTGGGATAAGCCGGTGCTGGAGGCGTGCCCGGATTGTGGCTACATGGGCGCTGAGGCCAAGAGCAACAAGACCCGCGGCACGTATCGCAAGTGTCTCAAGTGCGGCAACGAGTGGGACGTTGCCTCGCCTGACGACGTCGAGGTGGTCGCCGAGGTCGCCTAGGGGCGGCTTGTCTGCGCGTCTTGTGCGTCGTGCGCGGGTTGCCCGTGCCGGCGCATCGCGCGCGGACCGCTAGGAAGCCACGACGAGGCACGGGCGATGCGCTAGCTTGGGACGCATGAGCGAAACGGTCACCATCATCGGCGGCGGGTTGGCCGGCAGCGAAGCGGCCTGGCAACTGGCCGAGCGCGGGGTCGACGTGCGCTTGCACGAGATGCGTCCCGTGCGTGGTACCGCTGCACATCGCACTGAACGACTCGGCGAGTTGGTGTGCTCGAATACGTTCAAGAGCACCGAGACGTCCAACGCGCATGGGCTGCTCAAAGCCGAAATGCGGTTGCTCGGGTCGCTCATCCTCGAATGCGCGGATGCTGCTCGCGTGCCCGGTGGCACTGCGCTCACGGTCGACCGGGACATCTTTGCGCAGGGCGTTCAGGATCGCATCCTCGCGCATCCGCGCATCACGGTAGTGCGCGAAGAATGCACGGACCTCCCGACTCTCGGTGTCATTGCCACCGGACCGCTCACCTCTGACGCGCTTGCCGAACGCATTCGCGAACGTCTGGGTGTCGAATCGTTGGCGTTCTATGATGCCATCGCGCCGGTGATTTCGTTTGAGTCCATCGACCAGTCCGTCGCCTTCCGTGCGTCGCGCTGGGGCAAGGAGACGATGGCCGACGCCGGGGAGGATGGCGCCTATCTGAATTGTGCGTTCACGCGCGACGAGTACGAGGCGTTCATCGACGCGCTCACCACCGCCGATCAGTTCACGGCGCATGAGTTCGACGCGGTGCCGTATTTCGAAGGGTGCATGCCGGTGGAAGAGATGGCGCGTCGCGGCCGCGAGTCGTTGCGATTCGGACCCATGAAGCCCATCGGCTTGCAGGACCCGCGCTCGGGCGGCCGACCGTGGGCCGTCGCGCAGCTCCGCATGGAAGATCGCGGTGGACGCATGTGGAATCTGGTGGGCTTTCAAACCCGACTGCGCATTCCGGAGCAGCAACGGGTGTTCCGCATGATCCCGGGGTTGTCCGACGCGGAGTTCTTGCGCTTTGGTTCCATTCACCGCAACTCGTATATCAACGCGCCAGCGACGCTCACGCCGCACTTGTCGCTGCGCGATGCGTCGCACACGTTGTTTGCCGGACAGCTCACCGGCGTTGAGGGGTACACCGAGTCCAGCGCGACCGGACTGCTGGCGGGCATCAATCTCGCCCGTATGCTGGGCGGCGAGGCACCGGTCATTCCGCCACCTGCCACCATGATGGGCGCGCTGTACCGTTACCTGCGCGAAGCCGATCCTCGACACTTTCAGCCGATGAACGCCAACTTCGGATTGCTCGATGAGCTGGAAGGTGCGTCGAAAGAGTTGTTGCGAGACAAGGCCAGAAAGCGGCAGGCGTTCGCCGAGCGCGGACTCACGCAGATGCAGGCGTGGCGCGATGAACATCACCTGTTGGCGACGCTCGAGACCACGCGCGGATGACCGAGCCGACTGACGACGACGCGCCGCCGACGCCGTTGCCCGTCGAAATCGACGAGTATCTGGTGCATCTCGTGAAAGAGCGTGATCTCTCGCCGCATACCGTCAGTGCGTATCGACGCGACCTGCGCGAGTTCTCCGCGTATCTCGCGCACGTGAAGGGTCCGTCCGGCTGGGATTGGAACGCGCTGGGCAGAACGGAGATTCGCGGGTTTCTCGCGCATTGCACGCGGCGCGGGCTGGCCAAGCGGTCCATCGCTCGCGCATTGTCCGCTGTGCGCAGTTTCTATCGCTGGATGCATCGCGATGAACGAGTAGACGGCAATCCGGCGCGCGCCGTTGGCTCACCGCGGTTGCCGAGAACGCTGCCGGCCTATCTCGATCGACAGCAGGCCGACACGTTGCTGCAGCATGCCACCACGCGTGCGCAGAGCGGAGCGTTTGGTGACGTGCGCAACCTGGCCATGCTGGAGTTGTTCTACTCCAGCGG
>JBEBIR010000277.1:0-5337 GCA_040080315.1 Gemmatimonas sp. | reverse complement strand
GACTTCTTCTCGGAATTCGGCTGGGGTCAGCTGCAGTTCACGTCGCTGAGCGATGCCGTGATAGCCGTCGACGCCGATGACTGGGGCGAGGCCGAGGGGTCAGGCGGCGGCTGCCATGTGTCGACCGGACTATTCGCCGGGTTCTTTGGTCGACTGGCGAACGCACCGATCGCCGTGCTGGAAGTGCAATGCCGGGCGGCCGGTGATCAGCGCTGTCGCTTCCTGCTGGGGTCGATCGACGTGCTGGGGTACGTGCACGAAGCGATGGGGAGAGGGATCCCGTACGAGCGGGCGGCGCAGAGCGCTTAGACTGAGTACTGAGTACTGAGTACTGAGTACTGAGTACTGAGTACTGAGTCTACGGTCTTAAACCGGCAGCAGCCCCTCGTACTTCGGATTCGGCCGCAACTCATCCCCTACCAGAATTTCCCGATCCCACGGCAGCACGATGGCGCTTTCCGTGGCGAGGGCGTGGTAGTCCGGTACGAACGACCCGGTCTTGAAGCTCACCGCCGTTTGGATTTCCTTGGCGCCGACATTCACCAGCGCGCCAACCGCGAGACGAATGGTCGCGCCCGAGCTGCAGGTCTCATCGACCACCAAAACACGCTTGTTTCGCACATCGGCCGGCGCCGCGCCGAACACCGCCGGCGTCTCACGAATCGTGTCGGCGCTATAGCGGCGTGAGACCAGAATCGAATGGAACGGCAGGTCGAGTATCGCGGCGACCGCGGCGCCGGGTACCACGCCAGCGGTGGCGATGCCGACCACCACATCGGGCTGGTAGGCGCGCGCCACCTTGAGCGCCAGTGCGCGAGAGAGCTCCCCGAAGAGCGGCCAATCGACGAGCAGCACCCCTTTGGACGGATCCGGTGCATAGTTCGAGCGTGCTGGCATCATTCCTCCTGGGCCGTGTCAAATGCGCGAGTGAAAGAGTGTATCGCGTGTGTCGGCGCACGGCCAGCGGCATTCCCCTGACGCGTCACATCGTGACTTGTTGGCGGCGCGTCCGTCCGATAACTTTGCGCGATCCGACCCGCGTTTTCTCCTTCACCAACTCCGATCCGCCGCGAGCGCATGACTTGGTGGCGCCGCCTTGTGGGCGGCACGTCCGGGCGCGATGGGCGCCCCACGGACTTCCTGGCCGAAGCGCTCGACCTCGAGTCGCGCGGCGATTTTGCGAACGCCCTGACGTCATACCGGCTCGCACTGCGCGAGCGACCCGACGATCTGCGCGTTCTGCAGAACATCGCCATCGCGTTTTCGAAAACTCGGCAGCCCGAGGAAGCCATTCGCACCTATCGCCGCGCGCTGCAATTGGCGCCCGATCTGGCTGGCGCGCACTACGGATTGGCTTTCCTGTTGCTCAAGCGCGGCGACACGGCGCACGCCGGCTTGCATCTCGAAGCGTATCTGCGCAACAGCAGCGACAATGACCTGACGGCAGTCAAGTTTCGGGCGCACGCGCAAAAGACGTTGGAGGAGCTGAAGAGCATGGGCGCGAGCGAGACGGCCCCTGACGCCACAACGGAAGTCGACGCTGACGCACCAGCCGGCGACGAGGTGAGCTGACGTGGGACGCGTGCTGTCCATTGTCAGCCAGAAGGGCGGAGTCGGAAAGACGACCACGGCGGTGAATCTGGCGGCCGCCTTTGCCCGTCGCGGCCTCAAGGTGCTTCTGGTCGACGCTGATCCGCAGGGCGCGGTGCGCTACGGCGTCGGACTGCGCCGCGGCCATGCCACCGTGGGCTTTGACGACTATCTGCGTGGTGAACGGTCGCTGCGCGATGTGATCCTGCCCACCGCGTTGCCGTGGCTGCGCGTCATACTGGCCGGCAGTGTGAGCGAGACCGCCGATCACTCGGCGTTCCAGCGCCGCATCGGCGAAACCACTGTGTTGGCAGAACTCCTCGAGACCGCGCGGGAACGTTGTCACATCGTCGTGGTAGATACCCCACCCGGACTCGGCTCGATCACGCGTCGCGTGCTCGCCGCCAGTCAGCATGTGGTGGTGCCATTGCAGTGCGAACCATTGGCGCTGCAGACCACGCCGCAGATCCTGCGCGCCATTCAGGACATGATCGCCGAGAACGAAGAGCTCACGCTGGAAGGCATTCTGCTGACGATGTACGAGGCGGGCAGTCCGGCCACCGATCGCGTCACGCACTACGTGCGCGAACATCTGCCAAGGCATCTCGTGTTTGACGGGTACATTCCGCGCACGCATGCGACGGCCGATGCGTTTGCCGCCGGACAGCCGGTGGTGCTGCGGAATCCGGCCGATCCCGCGAGTCAGGCCTACGTGAATCTGGCGACGCTGCTGGCCGAGCGGTTGGCGTGACGGTGGCGCGTGGTCTGGCGCTGCTTGGCGCTTCCCTGCTCGTCGCGTGTGCGCAGATTGGCTCCGAACCCGATGTGCCCACGGCCATCGAAATGCCTGCGCTGCCATCGCCCTCGGTGGTGATTGGCGATACGCTGCGCAACGTCGACGGCGTGGTGACACCGGTGAAAGCGATCGTGCGCAATTTGCAAGGTGACATCATAGTCGATGCACCGGTGCGGTATTTGTACGCCGATTTTCAACGCGATAGCGCGCTCGCCATCGATTCGTCTACCGGAATCGTGCGCGCGCTCAAGGCGTCCACCGGTGACGCGCGACTGGGAGCGCGAATCGGGACATCGTTGCAGGTGCTTCGGATCATCGTGGTCACCACGCGTCCTGATTCGGCCGACCGAGTCGGACAGTCCGCATTGGGACTGTTCACCACCACGCTGGCCGATACGGGGCGCACGGGAGCCAATGCCAACCGGTCTCCGGCGCTGACCATGGTGGTGCGCCACGTCGATTCACCAACAGTGACGACGCCCGTGAATGGCTGGCCGGTGCGCTTTGAGGTGCTGTCCCCCGCCAACGCCACCAATGACACCACCAAGTCAGTGTATCTGGTGGATGAGCAAGGGCGCGCGTCGGTTTTCGATACCACCGATGCGAGTGGGGTCGCCGGTCGTCGCGTGCGAGTTCGCGCCGCGCTGTTTCCCACGTCGGCGGCGATCGATTCGGTCATTGTGCGGGCCATCGTGACCTACAAGGGCATATCGCTCAAGGGAGCGCCCGTCCGCATCGCCCTAGGGGTCCAGCGCGGCACCTGATCTCGGCGCGGTGCGGTACTCGCGCTTGGCGATGAGTGCGGCCAATTTTGAGGCATCGGCCATCGAGGTTCTTCCGGCCGCCCCGCCCACGTAGGAGAGGTCGATGGCTTCGTTCGCGACGCCCAACCCCGCGCTCAACGACACGCTTGCCGGTGTCCCTTCGCCCACGCGTTACGCGAACGGCGGGCCACGTCCGGCACCCGGTACGATCAACAGCCTGTTCTTCGAGGCGGTCGAGAAACACACGCGACCAGATGCGCTGTCGTGGAAAGTGAAGGGTGTGTGGACACCCATCAGCCACGCCACCATTCTCGAACGTGTACGACGCACTGCCTACGGGTTGGCGCAGATCGGTATCGTCGCGCACGATCGCGTCGGTATTCTGTCAGAGAATCGCCCTGAGTGGCTGATTGCCGACTACGCGTGCCTGTGTTCATCGGTAACCGATGTGCCGATCTACCCCACGCTCCCGGCCGAGCAGATTCCGTATCTGCTGAATGACTCCGGCGCGAAGGTAATCTTCGTGTCGTCGCCAGACCAGGCACGCAAGGTCGCGTCGATACGCGCGCAGGCACCGGCACTCACGCATATCATCGGGTTTGGCGCGACCAAGGAAGACGGCTGCGATATGACGCTGGCCGAGTTGGAAGCGATGGGCGCCACCGGCGACACGCCCGAGCGCGCAGCGCAGTTCAAGCGCGATGCCTTGGCGGTCACGCCCGATCAGCTCATCACGCTGATTTACACGTCGGGCACCACCGGCAATCCCAAGGGTGTCATGCTCACGCAGGACAACCTGTACAGCAACGTCATTGCCACGCGCAACACCCTCAAGGTAGACGCGCGCGATCGCGCGCTCAGTTTCTTGCCGCTCAGTCACATCTTCGAGCGCACCGGCGACTACTATCTGTTTGCGCACGGCGTGGCGATTGCGTACGCCGAGTCGATTGACACCGTGCCGGTGAACATGAGCGAGATCAAGCCGTCGCTGATGATGTCGGTGCCGCGTCTGTACGAAAAGATCTATGCGCGCGTGGTGGAAAACGCCGTGGCGGGTGGTGCGCTCAAGAAGAACATTTTCTTCTGGGCCAAGCGCGTGGGTGAGCGTTGGGCCGACGAGAAGCTCGCGGGTCGCACGCCGGGTGGTCTGTTGGCGATGCAGTATGCGGTCGCGCTGAAGCTCGTGTTCTCGAAGTTGCAGGAGCGCACCGGCGGCAACCTGCGGTTCTTTGTGTCGGGTGGCGCGCCGTTGTCTCCCGAGATCGCGAAGTTTTTCTACAGCGCCGGACTGGTGATTCTCGAAGGGTACGGACTGACAGAAACGTCACCGGTGATTGCGTGCAACACGCTCGAGCAATACCGCCTGGGCAGCGTGGGACAGCCGATTGCCGGTGTGGAGATCATGATTGCCAGCGACGGCGAGATTCTGTCGCGTGGTCCGCACATTATGAAGGGGTACTACAACAATCCGGTAGCTACGAAGGAAGCCATCGATGACGGGTTGTGGTTTCACACCGGTGACATTGGTGAGTTGTCGGGTGGATTCCTGAAGATCACCGATCGCAAGAAGGACATCATTGTCACCGCAGGCGGGAAGAACATCGCGCCGCAGCCGATTGAAGGGTTGCTGAAGACGAACAAGTACGTGAGTCAGGCGGTGATGATCGGCGACAAGCGGAAGTTCCCGAGTGTGCTGGTGGTGCCGAACTGGGATACGCTGGAGAAGTGGGCAGGATCGCAGGGCATCGTGTGGACCTCACGCGCGGAGTTGCTGGCGATGCCGACCATTCATGCGAAGATGGAGAAGGAGGTGCAGACGTCGCTGGTTGGGCTGGCGCACTACGAATCGCCGAAGAAGGTGGCGTTGTTGGAGCATGATTTCAGCATTGAGCGGGGGGAGTTGACGCCGACGCTCAAGGTGAAGCGGCGGGTGATTGATAAGACGTACAAGGCGATGATTGATGGGTTGTATGAGGAGGGGGGAGAGTAGGGGAAGATGGCCTCTATTCGGTGTAATACCTACAGATAGCCATTAGCAATTCGGCGACTGGCGCGAGACATCCGACCGCCCGCGTTCGATGAAATGCGCCGACGTTGCAACCACAGGGTTGGTTTCGCACACGTTCACGTACTTGGTTAGGCAAGGAGGCGTCATGCCCTAGCCAAGGGATGGACCGGAACCGCGGC
>JBEBIR010000276.1:0-5370 GCA_040080315.1 Gemmatimonas sp. | reverse complement strand
TCGCAGCACAACGCCAGTCGTTGTGGCGATGAACAAGTGGCAGTGCGGAGGCTGAACGGGTATGAGATGCATGGAGCACTATCCTGCTTTTGGTCGCCCGCGCCTGCTGATCGCACTTCTCGCGCTTGCCCAGCTCGGCGCGTGTGGTGACGCGGCTCTCGACAACTGGGACTCACCGACGGTCGAGCTGCAGGTCCTCACAACGCCCTGGACGGATCCGACGGCGGTCGGAGATGTGGCGGCCGGCACGTTCGCCGTGACGGCTGTGATTCCGTTTCCGTGCGCCCCGTACGGGCTGTACCCGCGGGCGCACATCCTCAGCAACTCGCTGACGCTGCGGATCGAGGGTCGCTACCAAGCCGGCTGTCCTCAGGATATCGTGGGTACGCTGTCGTATCGCGCGGAGGTGACGAACGTCCCCGCCGGGACGTATCAGCTCCGGGTCGTGAATGCCCATCGTGAGTGGTCGGTGCCGCCAGACACCATCTTTGACGGACCGATCGTCATCCCGTAGGACAGCTTCAGCGTGCCCACGCCCTCACGGCAGTTGGTGAAGACGGCCGTCCACCTGCATTGTATGAAAGCGGCCGCAGCACGACTTGACGTTAGCACCGGGAGGGGTATTGAGACCGTTTGCCGCGATGCTCGGACTGTTCTTGGGATGTCCGTCCTTGGCGGCGGCTCAAGCATACCAGTTCGAGTCCGCCAAGATTCGACTCGGTGTCGACTCCATGGGGATCTCCCTGATCCGCCAGGGGAAGGCCACGGCGATCGGCCAGTTGTGGGATGAGATGCGCGTCGTTCCTGGTGCGCATGGTCCGACTCTGCAGCGGGTGTACCGAACGACGAACGAGGTGTTCGGTGCGCACCTCGATACGACCTTCGTGTCTCTCCCGAGCTTGGCACCCCTGCAACGGCGCACGCGGTCGGCGATGTACAGTGACAGTGTCGTGGTCGAGGGAATGGTGGCGGCCGGGTGGGTTCAACCGGCGAGCAAGCCACGAGCCGCGATTGCGCGAACGCTTCCATCGGGAACCATCGACGGTGCGCTCTATGATGTCGCAGTCCGTGCCGCTCCGCTTGCCCTGGGCTACGGCCTGACCCTCAGTGGCTACACATCCGCTCAGGATTCCGTCTTGACGCTCAGCTCAACGGTTGACGCGTCGGAGGTGATCCGGCAGCGCGACGGTACCGAGAGATCGACTTGGCGTGTGCGGATGGATTTCGGAGGACTCGCGAGCACCATGTGGATCGACCAGGAGACGCGAGCACTCGTCAAGCAGATCATCGAGCTCGGACCCGGCGTTCAGATTCTGATGCTCCGATAGAGTGGCCGCAGCGGCACGGCGAAGTGCGTTCCTTAAGACAGAGTGCCCGCAGCACAACTTGACTTCAGGCGCACCGGAGACTCTGTCGGTGACTGACGGCCGCGGCCGGCAACCCGCATTCCATAGGAACCGCCGCAGCACACCGTGGGGTGTGCCAGGGAACATTGAAGCGAGGTTCAAGATGAGAGCACAGCTCGTGTTGATCGTTCTCGCGGTCCTTGCGGGGTGCCGCCAGTCGCCGTCCGCGTCCCCTGCCGCAGCGCCACGGGTCCGCACCGACACCGTGGCAGTGCGAGGCGCTGCGCTGTCCGCCGCCGAGATCGCGCGGCAACAGGAGGCGGGGACGACGGTTGACACCATAGTCCTTGCGACGACTGCGATCACGTTGCGCCCGGGTGAGGAGTTCAGTCTTCGCGGCCTTGCTCCGGTCGCCCTCGACCGCTCCGGAGAGCGGATCCAGTCGTTCACGCCGGTGATAGTCCGCAATCGGAGTGACGTGTTCGCGTTGTCCTTCCCGATGATTCGCGCACTCAAGGTCGGTGTGGACTCACTCTACATCGAAGCGCTTCCGCGAGACCCGACGACCGATCGCACTCCCCGACGCCCGTCCACGCGGGTGATGATCACGGTCCGGCAGTAGCTCCGGCGTTTCGTTGTCATCGGGCACTACACCGGAGGGAGACATGTTCAGCGGAGCCTCGCTCGTCCCGAACGCCCTGATCGTCGCGATGGTGCTCGGTATCCTGATACTGATCACGTGCCTCGTCGCTGTGATCACAGACCGGAATCCACTGCCGTTCCCGGACCGCGACTACCACGTGTTCTCGGCCAGTTCGCCGCTCGCGCTCGCTGCGCTCGAGCGCCTCATGCAGAACTTCGGACACCGTCCGCGCTTTCGCATCGATTCAGAACAGGTCGATCGGACGGTCTTCAGTAACGGCACGATCATCAATAATCCGCACTCAGAGATATCCTCCGTCCTGGGGAATCCCGGGGGCGCGCTCGGCTTCGTGGTCGCCGATCCCGATGGCGCGGCCCGTGATTCCGCTCGGCTCCTTGAAGCTGCAGGCTTTCGGGCGGAGGTCGTACTCGACGCAGAACCGGGGCTTCCGATCGCGTTCGTGAAGACGAACGCGCTCATCAGTGGCGCCATCGTATTCAGGAAGCACGTCACGAAGATGGGACAGAAGCCGCCGGCATGGACTCCGCGGATCAAGAGTCCGTAGCCTCACTGGGCTCTGCAGCGAGAGCAGCCTCCGTCACCGCCCGCGCAGGGCCTTCTCCACGGCGTCAAGACACGGCTCCAGCGTATCCACCGAATGATCCCCCATATGCCCGATCCGTATCGTCTTCTCCTTCAACGCCCCAGACCCGGTCCCGATCACGAACCCGAGCTCGGCCACCCGCTTCACCACCGCGCTCGCCTTGAGATCCTCAGGCAACGTGAGCGTGCTCACCGTCGGTGAGCGCTCGCCGCTCCGGCAGAGATAGCTGACTTTCACACCCGACCCGCGCAGTTGCTCGACCCACTCCTCGGTGCGCGCGAGCATCTCGGCGTGCCGAGCCCAGCGCCCTTCGATGCCCTCGGCGCGGATCGCCTCGAGCTGACGGTCGGTCGCGTAGAGCAGCCGGCATTCCGGAACGCGCTGGGAGGCCGGGACGGCGGCTTCAAAGGCCTCCGCGCATTCAAAGACAAGTTCGATCCGCGTTGGGAGCCACGTTATATAGCCTCGTCGGGTTCGTGGACGCTGCCGATCGTGCTTGCGGAGGTGGCGATGCTCACCAATGGTCCGCGCGCGGCGGTGGCGCACGCTGGGGATGCAAGTTGAACGCAAAGCGCCTTGTTGGCTGGGCGCTGATCGCGGCGTTTGTGGTTGTCGTAGCGGTGATGTTGGCGCCCGGGTTCGCGACCCTCGTTGGCCGAGCGATCGCGAACCTTTGGGTGACAGTGATGGGCGCCGTCGCCGGCATCCTCGGTGGCTTCATAGGCCAGTAGGGCGTGGGATCGAGCTTAAGCGCCGCCACGCTTGCGTTTGGCAGAATGGCCCGGCGCAACCGCGCAAGCGCAACACCTCACCGTCGAGACGGATCGAACCTGAATAGGTGCGCCCGTCTTCGGGGTTGAACACTTCGCCGCCGATCCACGCATCACGACTCCATGCGAAGTCGCGCAGCATCTGCGAACCGATAGCGCCGCGTTGCAGGCGCGCGGGATCCCACGCCCAGATCAAGCGACCGCAAAGACGTTCGCTGTCGCTGCTGCACGGCGCGAGCCGCACGATGGCGCCGAGACCCGGCGTCGCCCAATCGCCGGCGATGTCGTTTGGCGTTGCGGCGCGCGCTGGCTCGGTGAGCGTCAAAGAGAAGGCGAGCACGATTGGCGCGAGCGTGACGAAGGAGAGCGTGAACGACACGAGCTTGCGCATGACGTATTCCGTAGCGTGGATGCGAGAGAGGAAGGCGAGCGTATTCATGTTGCGCTCTCCATCACTTGGCGTGAAAGGAGCGGGCGGCGGACGGCGGTGGCGAAGCGTGCGTGGTACTCCGGATGCTCGGTGCCCATCAGGCGATCCCACCAGGTAAAGTAGAGGCCGTAATTTGAGCCGGCGCTTGAGTGGTGCAGGTCATGGTGCGTGGTGGTGGTGAGGAAATCGAACACCGGGCGGCCGTCGCGGCGCGCGGGGAAGAGTTCGTAGCCAGAGTGGCCCAACGTGTTGCGCACGATCTGGTGCAGCATGAAGATGCCGACCACCCACCATTGCGTCGGCACCAGGATCATCCAAAGCGGCACAAACGAGCCGTTGATGGCGGCTTCGCCGATGTCGAAGCTGTAGGCGGTGAAAGGCGAGGGGTTGTTGGATTTGTGGTGACGGCGGTGGAAGGCGCGGAAGAGGCGCGGGTCGTGGATGAGGCGGTGCGTCCAATAGAAGTACGCGTCGTGGCCGACGATCATCAGCGCGAGTGACGCCCACGCCCAGGTTGCGCCCCACTCAATCGCGATGCGCGGGCCGGGGAGCAATCCCACGCGCTCGAGTGCGAAGGTGAGCAAGCCGATTGTGGAGAAGATCGCGATCGAGCGGAGCGAGGCGCCGAACTCGATCAGCATTTGTTTCGTCTTCGGTGAGTCAGGGCGGATCTTGCGGCCGGCGAGCGGCCTCGCGAGCACCACCCAGAGCGTGAGCCAGACCGCAACGGCGAAGACGATGTAGCGGGTCAAATCTGTACTGACGTTCATCAGCCATTGATTGGCGAAAGCAGCGATGTCCATGTTGGCCTCCTTGGCTGGAGGCGTGATCGCTGAAGCGGGCGGTGCGGGTCTCGCCGGGGCCGGAAAAGGCCGCTTGTTTTCGAAATCGGCTAGGGATTTCCAGTTTCGGCGAGCCTTTGGCGTCGCCATTCTGTCGGCGTTTGGCCCGTGACTTCCTTGAAGGCGCGATTGAAGGGCCCGAGCGAGCCGAACCCTAAATCAAAGGCTATGGCCGAAACGGACTCGCGGACCTTCGCGGGATCGGAGAGTTGCGCCTTGGCGGCGTCGATGCGGCGGGCGTTCACGAATGCCGCGAAGTTGCGGAAGCCGAGATGGTCGTTGATGAGGCGCCGGAGCTTGTGCTCGGGCGCGCCGACGTCTTCTGCGAGCGCGCCGATGGTCAGGCCTTCGCGCTTCCAGGCTTCGCCCTCGGCCATGAGGCTTTCGAGCTTTGTAAGGACCAGGCGATCGCCCGCGTCGAGGCCGTCGCTGGGAACGGCGGCGGGTGGCGTTGCCGAGCCGAAAAGGCTTGGCTGCGCTTCCAGGAAAGCCATCGCGCCGAGGCCGCACATGAAGGCGAGCGCGGCGGAGCCGGCGAGATCGAACCAATGTTGGCGAAGGCCGAGACCTTCGGCAATTTCGAAGCCGGAGAGTGCCGCCACATAAATTGTGACAACGCCGAGTACGGGGCCGCGTAGACGGCGGCGCGCTTCGACGAATCGATGCCGAGCTGCACGTCGAGGATGCCGCCTGCGCTCGCCGCCGGCTTCGCCCGCAACGCGTCGTAGTGCGAGA
>JBEBIR010000275.1:0-5378 GCA_040080315.1 Gemmatimonas sp. | reverse complement strand
TGGATGCGATGAAGGAGCAAGGACGCGGCACGTCGTCGACCCGCGCCGCGGGATTTGCGGGATCGCTCGTGCTGGCGCAGGTATCGCTGTCGTTGCTCCTCCTGGTCGCCGCGGGACTGTTTGTCAGGACGTTTGTCGGACTCGCTGACGTCGCGCTCGGATTCGTCACCGAGCGCGCGCTCGTGGTGAACGTGAACGCGCAACGCGCGGCAGTGACACCGGCCGACCGCTACGCACTGTTCGAACGCGTCCGCGACGCCGCACTCGCGGTGCCGGGTGTAACACACGCGGCGATTGCCGTCATCACGCCAAGCAGTGGCATGCAATGGAACAACGACCTCGAGTTTCCCGATCGCCCGGATCTTCCCGAGGAACAGCGTCTCGTCAATTTCAACTACCTCTCGCCCGGGTGGTTCGAGACGATGGGGACACGACTCATTGCGGGACGCGACTTTGATACACGAGATCGCCTGGGCGGAACGCGTGTGGTGATCGTTAACAGAAAGTTTGCGGAGAAATACTTTGGCGGCGCGAGTCCGATGGGAAAGCAGGTTCGCACCGTCGCGCGGCCGGACGAGCCGAGCGTCCCGCTTGAGATCATCGGACTGGTTGGCGATGCGGTGTACGAAGGCCCGCGCGAGCCACTGACGCCCACGATGTACTGGGCGATGGCGCAGGAGAAGGAAGCAACATCGAGCGTGTCATTGACGGTGCGCACGACGACGTCAACGCCCGCGGCACTGAACCGGAGTCTCACCGCGGCGATCACGGGAGTGCACTCCGACCTGTCGGTCAGCTTTCGCCCACTCGAAGACTATCTGGATGCCGCGCTGGCTAAGGAGCGACTGATCGCCATGCTGTCAGGATTCTTCGGTGGACTTTCGCTGCTCCTATCCGCACTGGGTCTCTACGGGATCACGGCTTACGCGGTGATTCGTCGCCGCGCGGAGTTGGGCATTCGCATGGCACTCGGCGCGTCGCCGGCCGGCGTGGTGCGGCTGGTGATGTCGCGAACGGGAGCGCTGGTGATGGGCGGGATCCTTATTGGCGGTCTGGCGAGTTGGTGGGCATCTCGCTTTGTCTCCGCACTGTTGTTTGGGGTCGCGGCCACCGACCCCGCCACGACCGTAGGGGCGATGGTGTTGCTGGCCATCGTGGGCGCACTGGCCGGGTGGTTGCCGGCTCGGCAGGCGGCCATGATTGATCCCGCCGAGGTATTGCGCGCGGGGTAGCTCGCGCGACACTCAGTCCATCGCAAACTCGCGCTCGAACGCCACGGAAAACGAAAAGGTCTTGGCGCGACTGCGGGTTTCCATCATGTCGGCCACACGTTCGAGTCGTGCGGGCACGGCCATGATCTTCTCTTGCGCCTTCTTGCCCATTTCGTTGAGCCCGTCGACGGCGTCGAGCGCCCAGTACTTGATCTGCTCTTCGACGATCTTGAGGTAGTCGCGAGGTCCGTAGATGCCGGCACGACGGATCACATCGGCCATTTCGCGGAAGTGCGGCATGTTGATACCGGGCATGTCGATAGACGGCATGATGGCGGCCGCCGATAGCATGGCGCGGTTCGGATCGCGCTTGAGCACCTTCTCGAAGATGGCGCGATAGAACACGTAGTGTCGCGCCTCTTCCTTGGCCACGTTGGACAGCACGGTGCCGATGAGCGGCTCGTATTCGCTGGCCAGCTTTCCGGTGTTGGCGTGGCTCACCTGTGTGGCGCGCTCTTGCAGGGTGGTGTAGACGAACACACGGTACGGATCCTTGTCCCACTCGGGCTCGAACCCGGCGCGCAGGTACTCGAACTGCATCTTCTCGAGCACGGGGTTGTTGAGGATCTGACTGTCGCGCGTGTAGTCATGCAGAATGGCGCCGTGTCGGTCTTCTTCGGCCGTCCACAGATTGGTCCACCGTGCCCAGAACGAATCGCTGCCCAGATACACGGCGAGGAGTCGATGGAAGTGCGGCAGCCCTTCTTCAGTGAGCAAGTTGAGTGCCAGTGCCACACGTCCGGGCATGCTGATGCCGCGGGCTCGCTCGCGCAGCCCTTTCACATGCGCATCCGGGTCGGTGCCGGGCTCAGGTGCCAGCAGCTCACTGGGAAACCAGAGAATGCGCTTGGCTTCATGCGCCACCATCAGTTCGTCGACGTCCGCCTCAAGGTCGGCAAGGACTTCCATCTTCGCGACGGTTTCCGCGTTCGGTGTGTGCATGGTCAAGAAGAATAAATGGACGAACCGCGCGAACACCAGCCGTCGACTGACGCATTAGAATACGGGATGCACTCTCCGACGCCCAAGAAGCCCAAGTACGACACGAAGCGCGCCTGGGCGGAAGCCCGGGCGCTGATCTTTGCGCATCGCAAGTCCGTGAGTATCGGCCTAATACTGATGTTGTTCAGTCGCGCCTCCGGGTTTGTGCTGCCATTGTCCACCAAGTTCGTGCTGGACGATGTCTTGCCGAATCGTGACATTCGCCTGCTCGGCTATATCGCACTGGCCGGCCTGGCGGCCACGGTGTTGCAATCCGTCACCGGCTACGCGCTCTCACAGGTGGTGAGCGTGGCGGCGCAGCAGGCGATTGCCCGCCTGCGTGAGGAGGTGCAGGGACACCTCATCCGTTTGCCCGTTCGGTTCTTTGACAGCACCAAGAGCGGCGTGCTGGTATCGCGTGTCATGAATGACCCGGAAGGCATTCGCAACCTGATCGGCACGGGGCTCATCCAGTTGACTGGTGGCATTCTGAGTGCCATCGCGGCGCTGGGTGTGCTGCTGTACCTGAACTGGAAGCTCACGCTGGTGTCGATTGTCTTTCTCGCCGTGTTCGGCGCCGGCATGAGCGTTGCCTTCAAGCGCCTGCGCCCGATCTTCCGCGAACGCAGCATCATCACGGCCGACGTGACCGGGCGGCTGACGGAAACCATTGGCGGCATTCGTTTGATCAAGGTGTACACCGCGGAAGAGCGGGAGAAAGCGGTGTTCGGCGCTGGCGTGCAGCGGTTGTTTCAGAACATTGCGAAGACCATCACGGGGACGTCGCTCACCGGCACGTTGGGGTTGGCGGTGGTGGGCGTTATTGGGCTCATCACGATGTACGTGGGCGGAAGTGATGTAATCGAAGGACGGATGACGGTTGGCAGTCTCATTACGTTCGTCATTTTCGTGGCGATGGTGACGATGCCCCTGGTGCAGATTGCCAGCATTGGCACGCAAATCACCGAAGCTTTTGCGGGTCTCGACCGCATTCGCGAACTGCGCGACATGGCCACGGAAGACCAGGAAGACGCCAGCAAGAACGCGGTGCCCGCGGTGGTCGGGCGCGTGGAGTTCGACAACGTCTGGTTTGAGTACGAAAAGGATGTCCCCGTGCTGAAGGGGGTGACATTTACCGCACCCGCTGGCACAACCACGGCGCTTGTTGGTTCAAGTGGTTCGGGCAAGAGCACGCTGATCTCGCTCATCATGGCCTTCGCGCAGCCGCAGCAGGGAAGAATCCTGATCGATGGCGAGCCGCTGTCGGAACTCAAGCTGCGCGAGTATCGCCGTCACCTGGGTGTGGTGATGCAGGACAACTTCCTGTTCGACGGCACTGTGCGCGAGAATATTTCGTTCACGAAGCCCGGTGCGACCGATGACGAAGTGCAGGCGGTGGCGAAGATTGCCAACGCGCACGAATTCATCTCGGGCTTTCCGCAGCAGTACGATACGATCGTGGGTGAGCGCGGTGTGAAGCTGTCGGGCGGTCAACGGCAACGTGTGGCCATTGCGCGCGCCATCCTTGCCGATCCGCGTGTACTGATTCTGGACGAAGCGACGTCGTCACTCGACAGTGAAAGCGAGCAGGCGATTCAGCAGGGTCTGCGGCGTCTGCGCTCAGGCCGCACGACCTTTGTGATCGCCCATCGCTTGTCGACAATCACCAGCGCGAACCAGATCCTGGTCCTCGAAGGAGGGCAGATCGTCGAGCGCGGTACCCATGCGGAGTTGCTGGAACTCGGTGGCCGGTATCGCGATTTGTACAACCGGCAGTATCAGTTCGAAGTGGATCAGTTCGTGAATCCCGGCGAGGAGATCACCGCGACCGGATGAAGTGCGGGGGGGGGGGGAGACTCACACTCGCGTCGCGACCGACCCGTTTTCCACCAGCGTCGTCCTGATCCGCACATCCAGCATCGCCTCCGAGCGATGCGCGATGAGGCCAATCAGGATGTGCGCCGTGCGCTCTCCCACTTCCATTCCGGAGTGACGGAAGTGCGTGACATTGGGGAAGAGCAGGGCCGGTGCCAGTCCGTCGCTGATCGCCAGCAGTGACACGTCGTCGGGCACACGCTGACCGCGCTGCATCAGTACATAGTGCGAGCGCATCATGAGCTCGTCGGACATCGTGAACACTGCCGTCGTGTCCGGATGTGCATCCAGTGCACGACCGAGCGCTGGTTCCACCGGCTCTCCGGTGGACATCCGCACGATCTGCGTTTCTGCCAACTTGATCCCGCGTTCGGCGTGGGCCTGTTTGAATCCGCGCAGACGCATGGCGCTGATACGCTGACGCTGATCGCCGAACACGCCAAGGATGCGCGTGTGTCCGCGGTCGAGCAGGTACGCGGCGGCATCGTGCCCGACGTCCTGATCGTCAATCGTCACGGTCGAGTACTTGGTGGTGTCGATGGTATTGTCGAGCAGTACCACCGGAATTTCGCAATCGTGCAGCGTGTCCAGATGCGCGAGGTCGGTCGTTTCGGCGGACAGCGCGAGCAGCACCCCGTCAACCGAGAGGTGGGTGCAATACTCGATCAGCCGTCGCTCCTGCACCACCGAGTTGTCCGACTGGAACACGATGAGGGAGTAATCGTTGTCCTGGGCCACGCGACTGATGCCCGTAATCAGTGACGGAAAAAAGAACATGTTCATTTCCGGCAGGATGAGCGCCAGCAGCCGCGAGTTCTTCGCGCGCAGGTAGCGCGCGCGGAAGTTCGGGATGTAATGCATGGCCTGCGCGGACTCGCGGACCCGCTTCTTCGTGCCCTCGCTGATATCCGGATGGTCGGCGAGGGCGCGCGAAACCGTGGGAAGAGAAATCCCCAGCTCGCGGGCGATGTCTTTCAGGGTGACGCGTCGGCCGGCCATGCGAAGGGACGAGGTCAGGGCGTGGGGGGTACCGGGAGCATTCAGAATCGCCTCCACCGCACATTTACGGAAGATGTTGCGGTAAACTTGCGACGCACCCTGCACAACAAGGCTCCAATTGGCGACCTTTCGGATTGCCTCACGACCTGAAACCGACTTTGAGCCCAATGCCGACTTTTACCAGCTTCGCGCTGCATCCCAGCTTGCACCGTGGTCTCAAGGAGCTGGGGTTTGCCCGTCCAACGCCCATCC
>JBEBIR010000012.1:0-22362 GCA_040080315.1 Gemmatimonas sp. | reverse complement strand
CGCCGCGAGCGCGTGTGCCCAGTCGCCCGATTCCACGGTATCGGTCCCTGACGTCCGACGCGAGCGCCGCGCGGCATCAATCTCCCCCGCGATGCGAAACGCGCGTGGATGATGGCGTGTCACAGGCGTGCATCGCTGGACAGCGCTCGGTCCGCGAGACAAGTTGTCGCTCCCGTTGCGGCACTCGGCAACACCGTTCCAGCGATCGAGAGTATCTCACCGGTGAATGCACCTGCGGACTTTGACGGACGCGTCGCCATCATCACCGGCGCCGCACGTGGACTCGGTCGCGCCACGGCCGAACGACTCATCGAACGTGGCGCGTCGGTTGCGATCAACGTTCGTGGGGGTGGTGCCCATTACACGGCAACGAAAACCGGACTGCTTGGCCGGTGCCGCGTCTTGGCACGGCGCGCGAAGTGGCCGACCTGATCTGCTTCATCGCGTCCGAGGCGGCCGGATACATGACCGGCACGGCACTCGACATCAACGGCGGCGACCTGATGATGTAACCCACTCAAATACGAGACTGATGAACGAGAATGCGCGGGTGTTGGTCTCACTGGGCGTGGCCATTGCGGCGGGTACGGCCATCGGCGCCTCGGGAAGTGCGTCGCTGCAGGGCGCGGCCGACGCGATCGGTCCGGTCGGCACGCTGTGGGTGAACGCGATTCGGATGACGGTGATTCCGTTGGTGGTATCCCTGTTGATCACGGGAGTGGCGTCGACGTCCGATGTGCGGGCGGTCGGTCGACTCGGCAAGCGCATTCTGGTTGTGTTCTTCGCGCTGCTCATCGCCACGGCGGCGATCGTCATGCCGTTGGCGCCCTTGCTCTTTTCGGTATTGCCCAATGATCCCTCTTCACGACCGACGCTCCCGGCCGGTGCCACTGAAGCCGCGAGTCAGCTGGTGTCCGGAGGACAAGCGCAGACGGCTGGTGCGTGGCTGGTGTCGCTGATTCCCTCGAATCCCGTCGCGGCGGCCGCGAACGGCGCGATGCTCCCGTTGATCATCTTCACGCTCCTGTTTGCGCTCGCCGTAGTGCGTGGCAAGCCGGAGCCCCGCGACACGCTCGTGCAGTTCTTTGGTGCCATCGCCGACGCCATGCTGTTGCTGGTGCGCTGGGTGGTGCTGTTGGCGCCCGTCGGCGTGTTCGCACTGGTGCTACCGTTAGCGGTTCACGCGGGCGCACAGTTGGCCGGAGCGATCGGTTTTTATATCGCGGCGTATTCCGTGGGATGCGTCGTCATCATCATGCTGCTGTATCCGGTGGTCGCGACGTTCGGTCACGTGCCGATGCGCGCCTACGCGCGCGCGCTGTTGCCGGCGCAACTCATCGCGCTGAGTTCCAGTTCGTCCATCGCCTCGCTGCCGGCGCTGGTGGAAAGCGCCGACAACCTTGGACTGCGCAAGAGCGTGACCGGATTTGTGCTGCCGCTGACCGTGTCCACCTTCAAGATTGCCGGACCGGTCTCGTGGACCATGGGCGCGCTGTTTGTGGGTTGGTTCTATGGCGTCCCGCTGCACGCGCGCGAGTTGGCCACCATTGCGTTCGCGGCGGTGTTTCTGGCGTTCGGCGTGCCAGGTGTTCCGCGCGGCGCATTCATCATGCTCACGCCACTGTTTCAGGCAATCGGTCTGCCCATCGAAGGCATCGGCATTCTGATTGCGGTGGATGCTATTCCGGATACGATCGCGACCGCGCTGAATGTCTCGGGCTACATGGCAGCGACGACGATTGTGGCGAGCGGCGAGGGCGGGGAATAGTGGACGGTTCGAGCACGCGAACCTGCGGTGCTTACGTGGGCATTGCATCGGTCCTTGTGGAACCGCTATCGACGGAGTCGGGCCTCCACACACGCGGCGCGTGCACGATGGCATTGTATCAGTCCTTGTGGAACCGCTCTCGACGGAAACGCACAGAAACTGCAGAAAACACACTGGTCAACTTAGAGTTTGTCTCCCGTGTAGTTTCCGCCTTTTCTCGCGCGTTTCCGTGGAGAGCGGTTTGAAGGACTCTCCACACACGCCGCGCGCGTACGAGCCCGTGTCCGTAGGCCTGACCGTCCTCGCCGCGCCACTCGCGATCTGTCGATTCGCCGCCACCGACCCGCTGCCGGCGTGGACGGACGGCGCGCGCACGTTGCTCTCGATTTCGCGGACACCAGATGAGCTCTCCATCGTGGCCGATGCAGCGGCGGTCCCTTCGGACGTGCCCGCGCGTCGAGACTACCGCGCATTGCGAGTGAATGGTCCGCTGCCGCTGGACCTCGTGGGTGTGTTGTCTGGTATGGCGACGGCGTTGAGCGCCGCGGGTGTTCCGATATTCGCGATTGCCACTCACGACACGGACTACATTCTCGTGCCCGGGGCGCTGCTCGCGACGGCAATCGACGCGTTGGTCGTCGCTGGCTACGCCGTCAACGCATCAGGGCAATAGCACAGCCGCGCGATACCTCTGCCCTCACCCGCTCGCCGCTCCCACGCTCACGACCTTCTCCTGCTCAGCCCTCAATCAGACGGCGCGATACGCCGCTCGATTGCGTTTCTCCCAGTTGCGGATGTCATCCAGCGCCGTGCGATCCTCTGTTGCATAGCGTCGACGGGTTGCTGGCGTGGACTCGTCCGCTTCCGATGCCGCGACGACGGCGGAAATTGGAATGCGCCAATGCTGCCAGTGTGAAAAGAACGAGTCGGTGCCAATCCACGCTTCGGGACGACCGGCCTTCTTGCTTTCTACCAGTGGCTGATTGCCCACGGCCGACTTCGAGAACAGCGGCACAGCGGTGCAGAGCCCCGATGCGGCGTCGACTCCCACAATCAGAAAGTCGTGCGGACCGACTACGGCTCGGTCACCTTCCGCAGTGATTACGGCGTTCGTCTGGCAGCCACCGCGCGTGCGCAGGGCCGTCGTGTCCAGGAGAATGACGAGGCCAACGCTGATTTCATCTGCATTCACGTGCATGCTACCTCCGCGCGTCGCACACCGGCACGCCGGGTTGTCGCGCAGCGTACGCGATGATGCGCGTGTCGCACGTGAGAAGCGACATGTTGGCGAGTTGCGCCTGCGCGATCAGCATGCGATCGGCCGGGTCGGCGTGCGGGTCACCGGCAAGCAACGTGCTCTGAATCAACACGTCGCGCGTGAGTGGAAGTCCCTGAATGCCAGGTGCGCCGCTCGCGTGGCCAAGCCAGAGCGTTGGGTGCGTTGGCAAGGTGAGCTGACCTTTGGCGGCCTTGAGCGACACCTCCCAGAATGAGATGTCGCTCACGAACAGCCGCCGTTCGCGCGCGGCCGCCTCGATGTGCACCCACGCTGCCGCCGACATCTCCGCGCGAGTAGCATGCAACGTCCAAATCCACGCATGCGTATCGAGCAGCAGTGCATCGGCGCGTGACGGTGACTTGGACGCGCGCCACAAGGCGGGCCGCGCAGGATATGACGCGGTCGGTTCAGCAACGCGACGCTTGCGTGCTGATGCGGTACGCGCTCCCTTGGTCTTCGAGCTGCCTACCATTTGACGCTGCCGATCGGATCGGTGTCAGACATCTCCCAGGCGGCGAAATCCGGCGACGCGATGTCACCATGCATCGTCAGGATTCCACGGAGAAACCCCACCGGTGACGGCGCCGTCGCATCGACCGGCCCAATCTTGACGATGGGTCGTCCGTGCTTCGTGACCACGATCTCGGCGTGGCGTGCCGCCACATCGTCCATGAGTTCAAGGCAGGTCGCCTTGAAGGTGCTGGCCGAAATGGTGGGAAGCACGGCGGCCTCACGTACAGCGCTGGGGGACTTCTTTGCAGGCATAATCGTCTCAAATTGGAGTATGGTCAATTTGCCATGGTCATAATGAGATCGCAAGTGGGACACTCGCTACGGGCGTAGGTCGGGGTCGCTAGGGCACCGCTGCGCGTCGGCTCGGCCGTTGCTATGGTTCCTCATATGAAACCCCTCGAACGACTTGGTGAGGCGCGCACGCCAGACGGCACCGTTATTGCGCTCTTCCGACACGATGGCGCGTACCTCATTCGTGCGGATGGCGTCGAACTGATGTCGACCCGTCGACACCTCTCCGAGGATCGGCTGGCTGAAGTCGCGTGTGCGCCGTTGCGGGACGTTGCGGGCGCGCGGGTGTTGATCGGCGGACTCGGGCTCGGATTTACACTTCGTGCCGCGCTGCGCCAGTTGGGTCAGGATGCCGAGGTTGTGGTGGCGGAGTTTATGGCGGAGGTGATCGCGTGGAACGCCAACCCCGAGTACGATCTGTCGATGACGGCGATGCGTGATCCGCGCGTGCGTGTCGTGCACGATGATGTGGTGAACGTGTTGCAGGGAAATCCCGGCGGCTTCAACGCGATCATGTTGGATACCGACAACGGTCCGGACGGCATGCTGATGTCCGAGAACGCGCGACTGTACGCCGCGCGCGGTATCGGCACGACCGTGGCGGCATTGCGCGCTGGTGGCGCCATCGCGTACTGGTCTGTTGGCGACGATCCGCGGTTTGTGGATGCGCTGCAGCGGGCGGGGCTCGGCGTAACGACGTTGCGCGTTCGCGCGCATGAGACGGCGGGTCCCATGCACACACTGTACGTGGCGACGCCGAGGCGATGAAGGGCGGCCCCGGCGCTATAATTGGGTGGGTTGGACCGCGACATTCCCTTCGATCCGGAGCATGGCCGTGACTTCCATCGTACACTCCCAGACGTACGATTTTCCGCACGAGATGACCACCACGGGCTTCGAACTGCCCGGGTGCACCATCACGAAATCTTTGGGCGTGGTGCGCGGGGTGGTGGTACGCTCCCGTTCGCTGATCGGCACCTTCGGAGCCGGGTTGCAGACGATCTTTGGCGGCAATATTTCGCTCTTCACGGAGCTGGCGGAGACGGCGCGACAGCAGGCGTTCGACACCATGCTGCACCACGCGCACGTCGCCGGCGCCAACGCGGTCATCGGGATTCGCTACGATGCGAATGAGATGATGAGCGGTGTGACGGAAGTGCTCTGCTATGGTACGGCGGTGACGGTGCGGGCCAACGCATAGGCCGGGGACGGCTACATTTCGCCGATGTCCGCTCCGCACCTCCTGATCATCGATGCGCAATCACTGGCGGGCCGCGCCGCGCACGTTGCCGCGGGGGACGTCACGTATGCGGTGCGCCTGTGGTGTCAGATGGCGCGCGGCGCCGCACTCGACGTGGGCTCCACGCACGTAGTGGCAGCGTGGGACCACGACGGCCCGACGTTTCGGCATGCGCTCTTCCCGGCGTACAAGCATCGTCGCACGGGGGTCATGCGGTCGCGCGTGGCACCCATTCGAGAAGGTGTTGAAGCGACCGGACTCAAGAGCGTCAGTGTCGCGAACTACGAAGGCGATGACAGTGTGGCGTCGTTGATGGCGCGCTTTCGCGCGCAGGCACGGGTGACGGTGCTGTCCAACGATTCAGATCTGCTGCAATTCGTGGCTGACGGCGTTGACGTGATCACGTACGTCGGCGCGGGCAAGGGCCCGCACGGCATGCGCATCAAGCCATGGAGCAGCGCCGATGTCGTTGGCCGATTCGGCGTGCTTCCGGCCAGTCTGCCGGCGTTCAAGGCGCTCTGCGGCGAAGAAGGTGACGATATTCCCGGCGTGAAAAACGTTGGCAAGGGCACGGCGGTGAAGTTGCTGCGACGCTGGCGGACACTCGAGCTCGCGCTTGAGGCGAGCGAGTTTGTCAGTCATCGCGATGACACGGCGAAACTCGCCGGCCAGCACGACCATGTGCGGCTGATGTTGCAGCTCACTACGATTCGTCAGGATGTGCCGTTGCCACCAATGGACCTCGCAGACTGCGAGACGAGCGCGATCCAGTGGCCGGGTGGATCGACGCCGCGCAGCGCGTCCGTCGTGACGCGTGTGGCCGTGGGTCCCGGGCTTGAGGACGTGCCGTTTCCCGACGGCCCCTTTCCGGACTGAGCGCGCTCACGGTGCGTGCCTCCCGGACGGTCTTCGCGGCCGGTGCCGCGAGTGTGTTCTTTGGCGCATCGGTCGTCGCAACGCGATTTGTCGTCGCGCGAACCGACCCGGTGTCGCTGGCCTTCCTGCGCTACCTGATCGCCACGGTCTGTCTGGCGCCGTTTCTGCTGGCCGCCGTAAAAGTGGCGATGCCTCGCCGCGATTGGGCGGCGCTCACCGCGCTGGGAGTTCTGTTCTTTGGCGTGTTTCCCTGGACCTTCAGCGCGGCGCTGGTCCATTTGCCGGCTTCACGCGTTGCGCTGCTGCTGGCCACGATGCCGCTGGTCACGCTCACCATCTCACGCGCGCGCGGAGTGGAACCCGTCACGTTGTCGATACTCGGCGGACAGCTGTTGGCGCTGGTCGGCCTGTGGCTCGCACTTCGCCAGACGGGACCCGCCCAGCTGACCGGCGGACGTGAGTGGTTGGGAATCATGCTGACGTGTGTCACCGTGCTGTGTGGTGCGATCTACAATGTCTTCTCGCGTCCATACCTCAAGCGCTATCTGCCGCTGCACGTCACCGCATTGTCGATGGCGGCCGGGACCCTCTTCCTGGCGCCCATCGCGATGACCCGTGGCGTGCTCGCGGCGCTTCCGGCGTTTTCGTCAGGTGCATGGATGGCGTTGATATTTCTCGGGACATTTGGTGGCGCGCTGGGCTTCGCGCTCTGGATCTGGGCGCTGGAGCGATCGACACCGTCACGTATCGCGGTGTTCATCGCGCTCAATCCCGTGACGGCGACGTTGCTGGGCGCACTCCTGATGGACGAACCGGTCTCGCTCGCATTTATGGTCGGCCTGGCCTGTGTGCTGGGTGGGATTGTTCTGGCGAACTGGCGGCCAATCCGGCAAGTTCCGGACGCTGCTGGCGTGTAGCGTCCTCGTCCTTCACCGTCCACTCGGATTCGTGTGATGTCGCGTCGCAAGTCCACCCCGCTCTATATCGGCATTGGCGGTCACGTCGTTGCGCTGCACGCTACCTAAGTACTCAGCACTTAGTACTCAGTACTCAGTACTCAGTACTCAGTACTCAGTTTCAAAAGTTGCGCGGCGTGATGCGCGGTGTGCACCGTCACCAGTCGCGCACCTTGCGGCGGACGCAAGCGTCCGAACACATGATGCGTCATCTGGCAATTCGGATCGGTCCAACCCGCGACCAGTCGGTTCTCGGTGACGGTCGCCGCTCGCTCGAGCGCATCAATCACGGTCTCGCGGTCGAACGGGCCATCCCCGGGTCGGATTTCACGCGGTGCGCGCGCGCCCTCAGGAAAGACCCCGCTTTCGAGGATGCTACCCAGGAATCGCCAGCGCAGCATCAGACGCGCCCACCATGTCGTCCGCACGCGCAACCCCGGGCCTCCCGTGAATTGGGCGCCGACGACTTCATACGTCATGCGCACATGCTCGGTGATCTGCGCCGGTGACCAGTGGGTGTCGTCGGGTTTGCGCTCCCACGCGGCTACCGACACGGCGCGCGCTGCGGCGACAAATTCGGCTACCGCGCGCTGATGGTCGGCGCGGGCAACCTCGGGGTCGAAGGTGACGTGCATGCACAACAGTCAGGCCGTTGCGCGCGGGGCGCAAGGATGCCGTAGTTGCAAAGCGCCCGTCGACCCTGCAAACTCAGCCCACCCGCCTCCTGCCCCCATTTCGGAGTAGCCATGAACATCATCCGTCTCGCGATCGTCGGGTTCGTCCTGCCTGCAGCACTCGCCGCGCAGCAACCGACTGCCGCACAGTTGGCCAACCCCATCACCTCGGCATTTCGCGCGCGAATCCTGTCGGCGCATCGCAACATTGCGCAGGCGTTCGACTCCATTCCGGCCTCGAAGTTCGACTACAAGCCGACCGCCGCGCAACTCACGGTCGGCTACATCGCGCAACATGTCGCCGCCGACAGCTATCTCTTCTGCAACAACTTCGGCGCGTTGAAGGCCACCCTGCCAGAGGCCGACACGGCGACACCGGATTCTGTAAAAGCGAAGTGGCCGAGGGACCAACTGGTGTCAAAGCTCAAGGCGTCATTTGCGTTCTGCGCGCAGGCGTTCGATCAACTTGAAGACGCGAAGCTCGGTGAACAGGTGACGATGACGTTCAACGGGACCTCGCGGAACACCACGCGCGTCAACATGGTGCTCGGCCATGCGTTGGATCTCGCTGACCATTACAGTCAGCTGGCCAACTACATGCGGCTCAACAACCTGCTTCCGCCCACGGCACTGCCACGGCCCGGTCGCGGCGGAAACTAGCGCGGCAGATCTTCCTTCCACCACCACTGCGGCGGCAGCGGGGTGATGGACCGACGCATTCAGGGGGCATACGGTGTTCCGTACGCCCCCTGCACGCTGCTTGACGAACAGTCGGATTGCTCATTCCCGCATCAGCGGTGTTGCACCCACGCCACGTGTCCGAATTCACGGTGGTGTGGTCGGCACCTTCTGGGACGAACTAGTGGCGCGAGTGATCCATGCCGCCCATCGGCGCCAACGAACTGCTGATCGAATTGCCTCCCATCATGTGCGCGAAGGCGCCGTACGTGTTGTCCACGAGCCAGACGTGCATCATCTCCGACGACGGCCCATGGTTGAGGCCCGCTGCGCATTTCGTTCCGGTACGCTTCGTCCTCGGCACGCCCACGGAGTCCATACAGAATGCCGTTTCGGGATGGTAGTGCCACTTGGTCAGCGGACCGGCAACCTGCGGGCCGTGCTCTCCTCGCTTGGTCATGTACATCACACCCACCAGCAGCATCTTGTCGCCGGTCATATGCCGAAAGACGAGCGCTTCCGGACGCTCTGGATCGAGCGTCTTCGCATCCATGAGGTTGTCTGGGTTGATCAGGTGCTCAAACTCCGAGCCGACGTCGTCGCCAAGTACCGAGTTCGACACGGTGAAGCCGCCGGATGTGCGGGCCACTTCGTAGTCTCTCAATCGCTCCGCGTTCGCCGTCGTGGCGTCGATCAACTCTTGGGCGGCGTGCAATTCGGCCGACGAAGGAAGGACGTCCAAGTCGTACTTCGTGCGCTCAATGGAGATCTCCACGCCGTGCACGGTGCGAAGTTCGAGCACGCCGTCGGCGGCGCGCGACACTTCGGCGTGGCCCAGCGGCAGTCCCGTGCGCTGTTGAACGAACTGGATCAGGTTCGGAGTGTGGCCGCGTCGCCAAAGGAGCCCAAACGCAACAATAGCGACGAGCGTGGCGCCGCTCATCGCGGCCACCCCCAGTCGCGCCAGGCCCGGGCTCCGTACGCCACTCACGCGACCTAGCCCAACGGCCAGCGCGAGGTCAAGGATCCCGAGCCCAAGGGCTGCGATCGTCACCACGAGGAACCAACCGATCGGCACCTGGCCAGGTTTCCACGTATCCAGCGCCAGCGTCCAGGCAATTCCCGCGAGACCGGCGGTGATGAGCAGCGCAGCGCGATTCAATCCGTTCATGGGCACCTCTGATCGGGTTCGACGTCGTTGCTTACTTGCGAGCGACGAAGACGCAAGAATTTAAGCGTTTTCTAAGTATCGGCAGCGACCCTAGGAAAGTTCACGATTCGGTCAGGCGTGGTGAGCGAGGGACTCCATGATGATCTGCCATCAATAGACAATCTTCCAGAACGAGTCCTTTCGCGTGATCTTGCCGTCGACGAACTCGAGCAGGTCGACACCGCGTACCCGGATGTGCTGACCGGAAGCCGGCGTGCCAGTCAGGGTCCATTCGGAGACTCCGAAGTCACCAGCGACCCAATGTACATCCTCTCCGTAGTGCACATCCGGGAGGCCTTCAAAGCGCTTCGCCAACCCTGCGCGCACCTCGGCCTTTCCAACGTACCGGTCTCCCCGCGGGCCAACGCCTCGCGGCATGTAGAAGACGCACTCATCCGCGAAGAAGCTCATGATGGCGTCAAGGTCGTGGCGATTGAACGCGTCGAGGAACGCCTTCAGGAGCTCGACCGTCACTGGCGTTGGCAATGCAGCCTCGGAATTTGAAGTGCGGGGAAGCGAGCGACTCGTAGATATCGGACGCGCATGCACCGTATGCAAGTGCAATTTCCTGTGGGCCCGTGTCCCCGCGCGACATTCACCAGAATCCGTCGTCTTCACGCGCACTCACCGCCCTGAGCTGGTGCTCCGCCAGCTTTCGTATCAGCGACTCTGGCAGCGGCGTGTCATAGGGAACCTTCAGCAGCTCCTTCGTCGTTTCGTACCCCTTGAGCTCAGCGCGAAATGCGTTCAGCGTCGCGTGTGATGGCGCGAAGCTGAGGTGCGCCTTATGCGCGGCGAACGCGAACAGGAACCGCGGCTCCACGAAAAACGGAGTGCCCCATTTGATCGCCTCCTCGGCGTGAGGCGCAACGCTCTTGAGGAGTTTGCGCATTTTCCGCAAGTGAGCCTGTCCGTCGGGTGGAGCGGCGCGGATATATTCGTCGATCGTTGTTGGACGGTTGCGTGCCATCGATCGTGCTGGTCAGGACTTGGCTTTCTTGGACGCTTTCGACTTCCCTGAACTGTTGAGCGCAATCGCTTCGCGAACGAGCGCCTTGAACGCGGTCGCGTCAACCACTTCTCCTTCCGCAATATCGATCGCGCGGCGCACGTTTCCGTCGAGACTGGAGTTGAAGAGACCCGTTGGATCCTTCAATGACGCGCCCTTGGCGAAGGTGAGCTTGACGACCTTCTTGTAAGACTCTCCAGTGCAGATGATACCGTCGTGTGACCAGATTGGCGTGCCCATCCACTTCCACTCCTCAAGGACATCTGGATCGGCCTGCGTGATGAGCGTGCGCATTCGGCTGAGTGTTTCACCGCGCCAGTCGCCGAGTTCGGCGATACGCTGGGAGATGAGCGCCGACGCCGATGGGCCTGCGCTTGCGTCGGATTTCTTCATGCGCTCCCCTTGGACGCGCTGCGTTGCTTGCTGATGTATGAAAGTGCGAACATGTACAGTCCGCTCAGCATCAGCAGCGCAAGCGGGAGCAGTGGCGAGTAGGTCACCCAGTTGGGCGGTGCGCCGCTCCCGCGTGCGAGTGCCACAAAGTTGGCGATGACCGTCACCGTGAAGAGGATGGACAGCCAACGGTGGATCTGTCGAATGGAACTGTTCCAGTTCATAGGGTCCTCCGCTCTACTTCGGGTGAGTGGGCCAGTCGGGAGTCTCAACGCCGAACTGTTTCGCGTACTCCGCGTGCAAGCGCCGCCACCCGCCAAACTGCATCGCGTCAGCAGCCACGATGCGGCCGATCGGTTGATTTTCCAGGAACCGATCGAGCACATCAAGGCAGATGTGCCATCCGGCGGCGCCCATCGCAATGAAGTGGCGATTGATATTGTGCCAGAGCGTGAGTCGTGTGCCGGCGGCGACAGGCTCCAGCTCCCACCGCATGTTGTTCCCGCCCCAGGTGAATTCGAGCAGCGACGGCGCCTCGGCGCGAGTGACGTTGCCGTCGGTGATGTGCACTGCCGGCGCGCCCACGGTGGTGAGCTTCGCCGGCCCCACCGCTCCGAGGTTCCGGTCGACATCGAATGGCGCCCACTCGCGGAGTTCTGCGGGATCGGTGAGGGCGCGCCAGACGGCCGTCGGCGGATGACGCAACGTGCGCACGAGCACCAGCGTCCACGTTTCGCCGGCCTTTCGAACGTCGGCGCCAAACGCGGCGCCTGGTGCATACGAGGCACGGTTGGTCATTTCTTCCTTCGCGTCTTTGGACGACTCTGTGCTTTGCGATCGAGGTGGCGTTCCAGCGCGTCCACGCGGGCGGACCAGAAGTGTCGGAAGGGAGCGAGCCACGCGTCGACCGCCTCAAGCGGTTCCGGTCTGATGCGGTAGACACGCCGCTGCGCATCCACTCGCGCCTCCACCAGGCCGGCCTCTCGGAGCACCTTGAGGTGCTTGGAGACCGACGGCTGCGACATGCGGAGTCGGTGCTCGATCTCGCTCACCGATTGCTCGGACACGGCGAGCAGGCTGAGGATGGCCCGTCGGTTGGGTTCCGCGATGGTGCCGAACGTATAGTCCATACCACGTATATACTGCAAGCGGTATATACCTGTCAAGCCTCGATCGTTCAGGTGGCGCGTTACGCGATCGCAGTGGCCAGCGCGGCGAAGGCGGCTGACCTCAACGCGGCACTGAAGGGGATGGTCGGGCTGAGTCCGAATGAGCCAGTTGGCCGGGACCTGTCGCCTACCTGGGAGCAACCCGTCCACCCACGCTCACCTAGCCACCCACCATGCTTCGAATCCAATCGCTACGCACCCTCGCGCTGGGCGCCGCGCTGCTGAGCGCGCTCGCCTGCGGCGGCGGCGACTCCGGCACCGCGCCGACGCCGCCTGTGCAGTCTGTTTCGGTCAGTCCGTCTGCGACGACGTTGACGGCCGCCGGTGAGGTCACCACCCTCTCGGCTCAAGTGCGCCTGTCCAACGGTTCCGTGGGTACGCAGAGCGTGACGTGGAGTTCAACCAATCCGGCCGTTGCCACCGTAAACGCCGGCACGGTGACGGCCGTGTCGTCCGGACAGACCACGATCAACGCGACGGCCGCTGGCGTGACCGGTTCGGCGACCATCACAGTGGCCATTCCGACGGTGCAGACCGTAACCGTAACTCCGGCGACGGCAACGCTGACGGCGGTCGGTCAGACGAGGGCGATGGCGGCGGAAGTGCGTTTGTCGAACGGTGCGCTGGGATCGCAGGCGCCGACCTGGTCGTCAACGAATACGTCCATAGCCACGGTATCGACGACCGGTGTGGTGACCGCGGTCGCCTCTGGGCAAACGAACATCGTCGCGACCATCGGCACGGTCACCGGACAAGCCGCGATCACCGTTGCGCTGCCAGTTGTGCAGACGGTCACGGTGTCGCCTGCGACGACCACGCTGGTCTCACTCGGTGCGACCACGTTGCTGACGGCTGAGGTGCGCATGTCGGACGGCGCGTTGGGCACACAAACGCCCACATGGACTTCGTCGAATCCTGCCGTCGCGACGATCAGCGGCCGGACGGTGACAGCCGTCGCGAATGGCACCACGACGATCACGGCGACGGTTGGAACGGTGAGCGGCACGGCCACGATCACCGTGGAGCAAGTGGTTGCGTCAGTGCGCATACTGCCGACTGATACGGTGATCAAGAGTGCCGCACAGCTGCGTGGTGCCGCGCTTGATGCGCGGGGGAACGTGATCGGCAATGCGCCGTTGCAGTGGACGGCGGTGACACCACTCATCACCACGGTGAGCTCGTCGGGCGCGTTGACTCCGCTCAGCACCGGTGTGGCCCGCATGCGCGTCACGTCCGGGAACTTTACGGCGACGTCGATCGTGCGCACGATCTGGAACGTGACGCAATTGAGTGATCTGTATCCGCTATGGGAGTATTCGGCGTCGTCTGGTCAGCGTCGTGCGCTGTCCGACATTGGCCAGAATCACGCCGACGCACGCGGCGTGATGATGGGACAGGTGTGGAGCTACCTCGAGACAATTCTGCCAAGCGGCGGCACGGCCACGACCGACATGCTCTTCACGACCTGGACGGAGATCTGGCTCGCGGCGGCTCCGTTCTGTGGCGGAGTGCTCATCGCCAACTCGACGATCCATCAGAACTGCAACACGCCGCACTGGATTCACCTGATGGTTCCTGGAACCTCTCCCAACGATCAGGTATACGTCACCCGCTTCCTCTCCCGCCAGTTCCTGCTCAGCTCGATGACCACCTCGAATGCGTTTCCGTGGTTTCTCACGGGGTTCTCGCAGTGGCTGGGCGGCGGTGCCTTTCAAGGGTCGACGATCGTCGGCGGTCTGCTGCCGGCGCACATCGCCGACTTCAGGAATGGCGATACGCTCAATCTCCTGGCGCCAATGGATACGCTGGTGGTCCTGCCCAACGCGCGTTTCAATGCGGGCATCGAGCTGCGTACCCCGGTGGCTGTGCGGCAGGCGCAGAGTATCATCTTTGTGCACTACCTCAACCGGGAGTATCCCACGTTGATCCCGGCGATCCTTGCTCGCATCCGTGCGACACCCGGCGCGGCGTTCACCAATGCGATGCTGCTGCAGGAGATCACGACGCGCACCGGCAAGACCATCGCACAACTCGATACCGGCTACCTCGTCTACGCCCGCACACTGCGACCTTGACACGTAGCGGGTAGGGTGTGCAGCGAGCGCGGACGTCTTGAGGCTGCCAGGACGTCTCGCGCTCGCTGCAGCCTGCGGTCCAGGCGATCGACGGTCAGCGCACAGCGGTAGGCCCAGCAGACGAGGGACATCGGCGGCCGCCCATCGCCACAACTACGCCGCCAACCTTCGCTTCCACATCACGTACGCGGGCACGCCCAGCAATACGACCCCGATGCCGATGGCCGCTTGCCCCGGCTGCGTCATCACCGTGTTACCGACAATGACCGCCGCGGCCAGCACAAACAACGCCGGTGTCACCGGATATCCCGGCACGCGAAATGGACGCACCGCATCCGGTCGTTTGATTCGCAAGGCAATCACGGCCGCCGCGCCCAGCGCGTAAAAAATCCAGCCGATGAACACGACGTACGTGAGCAACTGCTCAAACGTCCCCGTCATCGCCAGCACCGCCGCCCACGCGCAACTGGTGATGACTGCCACCGCCGGTGTGCCGTAGGTCGGGTGTATTTCGGTGAGTTTCCGAAAAAACAATCCGTCGCGCGCCATCGCGAAATACACACGCGGTACCGTGATCACGGTGGCGTGCGCCGCGCTGTACATCGAGATGATGATCGCCAATGCAATCGCCTTGCCCGCCGTGGGTCCGAGCACCGCGGCCACCGCTTCACCAGCCACGCGCTCCGATGCGGCCATGCGTGAGGTTCCCAACGCAGCCACATACGCGAGGTTGGCTACGAGATAGATGCCAATCAGGATCACCGTGCCAACGATGAGCGCGCGTGGAATCGTGCGCTGCGGGTCCTTCGCTTCGCCGGCAATGAAGGTCACGTACTGCCAGCCTTCGTACGCCCACAACACGGAGATGATGGAGAGCCCCACGCCCGATACGGACACCGATGAAACGGTATGCGCGACGGATGTCATGGTCGAACCCTTGCCCATCACGAACAGCACCGCACTCATCGCCAGAATGGCCAGGACTTTGATGCCGGTAGCCAGGTTCTGCACCGACGCGCTCCCTTTGGTGCCGCGCACGTTGATCAGCGCCATGATCACGATGAGCGTGACGGCGACAATACTCTTCTGCGTGGACGACATGGGTGTGAACTGCGTCATGTAGTCGGCTGCCGCAACGGCCAGCGTCGCGATCGTGCCGGCCCCGATCACGAAGAACAGCGTCCATCCATACAGGAACGCGGGAAACTTGCCGAACCCGTCCCGGATGTACGCGTACAGTCCACCGGCACCAGGGTCCATGCCGCCCAACTCGGCGTACGAGAGCGCACCCATCAGACTCAGCACGCCACCCACCAGCCACACGGCAATCGCGATCGGCACCGATTCGCCGCTCTGCTTGAGCACTGATGCGGGCACCAGAAAGATTCCGGAACCGATCACGTTGCCAATCACCAGCAGCGTCAGATCTCGGCTGCCCAGGGTGCGCTTGAGGGTTTCTGTCATGCTGTAACATCCCGCTGGTACGCGCGGAACGCCATATTCCGAGAGACATCGCGCCTTCACACTTACTCCCGACAATGTTCGCTCGCTTTGCCCACGCCATCGTCCGACCACCGGCCCGTAACTTCGCCCAGGGCCTCACCACGGTGGATATCGGCGTGCCCGATGTCGATCTCGCGCTGATTCAGCACGCCGCCTACTGTGCCGCGCTCGCGCGAAACGGCTGCGCGCTCATCGCACTGCCGGCCGACGACGGGTATCCCGACTCCACGTTTGTCGAGGACACCGCGCTCATTCTGCCGGGGCAGGGGGCCATCCTCACGCGTCCCGGCGCCGCCAGTCGCGCCGGTGAGGTGGACGCCATGCGCGATGCCCTCGCGCCGTTCTTCCCCGATACGCCGCAGATCGACGCGCCCGGTACGCTCGACGCTGGCGATGTGTGCGAGGCCGGTCGTCATGTGTTCATCGGCATTTCGCATCGCACCAATCATGAGGGCGCACGGCAGCTTGCCGCGTGGCTCGCCACGCACGGGGTGTCGGCAAGTACGGTGGACATCCGGGACACACCAGGCATCCTGCATCTCAAGAGCGGCGTCGTGGCAATTGACGAAGGTCGACTGGTTGTCATCGACGCGCTGGCCTCGCACCGGGCGCTCCGTGACTGCGACCTGCTGCGGGTGCCGACGGGTGAGGAGTACGCGGCAAACTGCGTGCGCGTCAATGACGTGGTGTTTGTCGCCGACGGTTTTCCGCGAACCCACGCCATGCTGCGTTCGCGCGGCTATGCACTTGAGGTGTTGGACATGAGCGAGTATGCCAAGATGGATGGCGGCTTGAGCTGCCTCTCACTGCGCTTTTGAGACAGACATGCCGCACATCGGACTTCGACCCGATCTGTTCGGCATCACCAGCCTGCTGGCCTACCGGCCAGAGACGGCCGCGGCATTGTGTCAGCTCACGCAGGTGCTGTTGCGCGGTCCGTCGTCGATGACTGAGGCTGAACGTGAGTTAATTGCCACGTACGTCTCGCAACGGAACGACTGCGCGTTTTGCGCAGCGGCACACGGTTCTGCGGTCTGTCACCTTCCCGGTGGCGACGCCGCTCAGGTCGAGGCGGTGCGACGCGATACCGGCTCGGCGCCGCTGAGCGACAAGATGCACGCCCTGCTGCGATTGGCGGGGAAGGTACAGCAGGGAGGACGCGCGGTCTCCGCCGACGATGCGGCGCATGCACGCGCCGCGGGCGCGAGCGATGTCGAGATCCACGATACCGTGCTCATTGCCGCGCTGTTCTGCCTGTACAACCGGTACGTGGATGGTCTGGCCGCCCGCACACCGGACGATCCGGCGTACTATGAGGCGCTGGGTCAGCGCATCACCACGCGCGGGTATTCGATGCCGCCCAACGGCTACCAGCCGCTTCACGTGAACGGAAGCCACTGATCCGTGCCGTACATTGCCACGCCGGACAACATTCCCGGCATCCGCGGTCTGATGAACGTGCGCCCCGATGCGGCGCTGGCGCTCGACGCCCTGGTGCAGGCACTGCTAGTGAACGAGTCTCCGCTCACGCGCGGCGAACGCGAGCTCATCGCCTCGTTCGTATCACATCGCAACGATTGCACGTTCTGCAAGACATCGCACGGCGCCATCGCCGCGCATCTGCCCGGCGTCAACCAACAGCTCGTGCAGGACGTCTGGCGTGATCACACGGCGGCGCCGATCAGCGACAAGTTGCGGTCGCTGCTGGATATCGCGGCCAAGGTGCAACAGAGTGGTAGGGCGGTGACTGAGGGCGACATTGCCGCTGCGCGCGCGTTGGGCGCGTCAGATCTGGAGATCCACGATACGGTGCTGATTGCGGCCACGTTCTGCATGTTCAATCGCTACGTAGACGGCCTTGGCGCGACGACACCGGACACTCAGGAGTTCTATGACTTGATTGGACGACAGCGGGCCGCCGAGGGGTATTTGACGACGTCCGTGTTGATGAAACCAGCGCCGTAGCGTTCGGGACGGCCCCACCACTCGTGAACATGAGAACTTTTCAATTCGTATTCCTGGCGCGTGTTGGCTTCGTGCTGCTGGCCTGCTCCGCGGCGATGCCTCTGCGCGGTCAAACGTCGAATGTCTCGCCGCCACCGGGCTCGATCGTCGTTGCGAGGGATGGTCGACAAATGATCTTGTTGCCCGCCGATCTGGCGAAGCTGCCGCGCCGTGACGTCCGCGTTGTCGCCGAAGGGACCGGCGACTCTGCGACGGTGTCCGGGGTGGATCTATGGGATGTCTTGCAGGCCGTCAGTGTACCGGTCGCCGAAGCGTCCGGACGTCAGCGCGCCGTGATGTATGTGCGGCTCAAGGGAAGCGATGGGCAGAACGCCGTGTTGGCGCTGGTGGAGGTGGATCCGGGGTTCTCTCGTCGCACTGTGCTGGTCGCCAGTCAACGCAACGGCAAACTCCTCGATGAATCCGAAGGCCCATGGCGTGTGATCATTCCCGACGATCTGCGCCATGCGCGATGGATTCGTGGGCTGGTAGCCGTCGAGATTGTGACGCTGAGACCATGATTGGCTGGTCGCTTCCCACGCAAACAGCCGTCTGAGAGTCTCGAAGCCACTGGTGCAGACTCCCTAGGCGCTTGAAAGCGCCACGCGACGACCGCCGCGATAGGCCGTGACCCCGTGCTCCACGCTGTACAGCAACAGCAGGGCATTCGGTCGGCCGTATCCCTTCATGAGGTCCAGCATCATCGCGTCTTCGCCACCCCATGGGAAACCGAACACGACGTCGAAGTCGTCCAAGGCAAAACCCAATTCGAGATAGCCCGACAGACCGGTGCCAAGCGTTTCGATGGTTCCATCGGATGGCTTGGGTTGCCACTTGTATCCCGCCGGCAGGAAGCTTCCGATCACGAATCGCGCTCGGGAGTCGTACGCGTCGGCGAGCTTGCGCGCGCGCCGAACGAGACCGGAATCGAGTTCGATACCATAGGCCTCGTAACCCAGCAGATCGGCCATGATCGCGATGATGCCCGTCGCCGATCCCAACTCCAGAAAACGCAGCGAATCACCGCGCTGCGAAATCAATACCGGCAACACGGCGTCGTAGTCCGCCGCGACGAACGAGTGGAACTCCCGGTCGCGAACGTCGGAGTCGAAACGCTCCCAGAGAGTCCACCCTTCGTCGATCAGGGCCTCCAGGCGGCGCTTGAGCGCTACATCGACTTCAGGGCTGATCGCTTGGGATCCCCGTGGAGTCCGCGTCAACAGGCTCACCCTCTGCGGGGGCGTCAAGCGGGTCGATGACCTCATCCCCGCCACCCTGGAGTCGACGCAAGCGACGCTCTTCGAGCTTCTTGTCGCGTGTCGCTTTGCGATCAAGCTCCTTGCGGCGCTTGTCAAAATCGTAATTCGGTTTGCGGGCCAAGTCGGCAGCCTCTGGGTAGCGTGTCTGCTGGCGCGTCGCCGACCCCATTCGGCTGCTGTCGCGTCTCGTCTATACCCATAAACTAACCGAATGACCTCGCGATTTCCGCACCACCTCTGTCCCGGTACCCGCAACCAGTCCTCGAGCGGCCTGCCGTCTGCGTCCGCAACCCTTCCTTCGACGTCAATCGCACTTTTGCTGAATCCTGCCTTGGGGGCGAGTCAGCCTGAACGACGACCGCGGTCACACGCGCGGCTAGGGTGATTTCCTGCCGCCCTTGGTGCGCGCGTCGAAGAACTTCATCATCCCGGCAAAGTTTGGCGCCACCACGTTGGAGTGGTCGCCGCCGGGCACTTCGATATACGTGAAATCCACGCTGTGCGTTTTCATTGCGTCAACCATGGTGCGCGAGCCTCGCACATTCACGGTGGGATCGTTGTCGCCGTGCACCACGAAGGCCGGGATGTGCTTCATCCGCTCCATGGTGGTCGCCGCGCCCTGTCCGGCAAACGGTCCGATCGCCGCCCAGATGTCGGGATACTTGGCGGCGAGCTTCCAGGTGCCGATAGCGCCGAGGGAGTGACCCATGAGGTAAATGCGACTGGAATCAACGTTGTACAATCTGCGAACGTCGGCCAGCACGTGCATGACATCCAGTTCGCTCAGCTCCGAACTGCGTCTGGCGACCGGATCCACCGGCGGTGCGGCGACGCCAGAGCCATAGCCACCGTCCACGCGGTAGCCGAGCGGAGCGACCAGAATGTAACCGTGTTGTTCGGCTAGCTCGGGGAGTTTCTTGCCATACTGATCGAAGAACGAATCCTCCGTGGCGCCTAGTCCGTGCAGTGCGACAATCAGCGGCATACTCTTGCTGGCGACGTATCGGGTGGGGACATACAGACGGTATGGCATCACCTCGTTCGCCGCCGGCAAGACATAGTGCCGCTTCATGTCGCCGGTGCGCTTCGCAAACGGATCTTTGCCTTTCTGCACGACGGCGACGACGGAATCCGTCGCCGCGAAATCCCGGTCGACGTCCCACGTGCGCAGTTCGAGTCGACCACGATTCACGTTGCGCATCCGGTCGACGGGATACAGAATCTCGGCGCGCAGTGCATCTGGCGCGCGCTTCGCGGCGACCTCGAGTCGACTCACCGTCTCGTCAATCCCTTTTTTCACCATGAGGCCGAGTGTCGCGCTGCCCAGGGCGCGAGACGAGTCCGTCAGGTCAACGACCAGCGTATACCGTCCGTCAGGGACGTCGCGCAAGTCGAACTCCATGGCGAAGGGCGATTCGCGCAGGTCACGGCTGACACCGTCAAACCGACCCAGGTCTTTCACCACGACCGCCGGCTGATTGGGCGCGCCACCCGTCGGGCGCGACGTCAAAGTCGCGTGCGCTGAGAGCGAGCGTGAAAGCTCGATCGCCGGCGAAAACAGTTGTTCGATGCGAACGGTGTAAGGCTTCTGCGATTCAACCACGACGCGATCGGATCGCAGCAGCAGCGACGCATTGAAATCGGCCGCATCAGTCCACGGTCGATTGGACAACAGCGCATTACCCTTGGCCAGCAGTCGTCGCACTTCGCCCGTGCGACCCAGGCGGCTGGCGACCTGCAGGTCGCGGTCGACGGAATCGATCCGTGCCTTGAGTTCGCCCGTCGGGTTGGTCGTGACCTTGCGCGTGTTGTAGGTGACGTACAACGACGTGACGGAGATGAGCGCTTGCGACGAGGCGACGGTTGGCGCGAGCGAGAGGACCGCAACGGCGCGTGCAAGTGTTCGAATGGAGCGCATGGCAGGCGGGACTGGAGGGAAGGATGCAGGTCGAATCTCGCGCCTGTCCCTCGGCTGCGGAAGCGCATGGGAACGACGTTGCTCAGTCGCACCCACCGCCATTGCACGCGATGTAAAACAGCGCGAACGCCGCTACGGGAAAAAGAATCCCTCCGATTGCCCCCGGTAGTGACCCGAGTCGGCCTCCAGCAAAGATGATCGCATGCGTTGAGGTTCCCGTGCGCAGGAGCTGTGAATTCGGACCAATGGCATATTGAGCGTCCCGAACGCCGAGGAGGTGCACGGTCAAGGCCGCGTAGTCTGCCAGATTGAGCGCTACATGTCCGCTGAAGGCCGGGCCGGTGTTCGAGCCGACGACGACTGCACCCGGTGCAATATCAATACTAGTGCTGCCCTCGAGCCACACCCGCAGTCGTGGTCGCACGCCAATACCGGACGACGGCGTTCCCAACTCGCCGAACGCGGCGACACCAAGCGCGTACCGGGAACCGACGTTGCGCATCCGACCAACCTCCCAAGTGAACAAACCCCCGCTCAGTCCGTTCGGGTTGTTGCTCACGACCGTGGCGACTCCAAACTCGGTCAACCAGTAGCTGCCACACCGGGGCAGGGGGCGACCACGAAAGCATGAGGGCTGCTCCAGCGTGGTCTCAGATGGTGTTGTCCTGGGCGTGACCACCTGTGACGATGCGGTCGATGGTGCTGCCCATGTGCTGAGGAGCAGGCCGAGCATGGCGCGATGCGCAGTCACTCGGCAGCAGACGAATGTGTGTCTCATCGGACGGTCATTCCTGAGACGAAGGTCTCGACAGTCATTGGGTGTACGTCAAATCGCTGCGCCGCCACCGTCCAATCGGAGAATCGGGCATCGTGCGTAGCCGTATAGTAGCCCATTCGCATGAAGCGAGACGCCACTTCATGAGTACATGCCATCGCATGCTTCGTCCGAGAGAATCCGCCGGAGGGTCTCAAGTCGCTGGAGCGGGCTCAGCTCAGCATGAGATGAGGTTCTGACGTGCTCACTTCGCGATTGTCACCCGACGTCGTACGACGCCAAAGGTTGCGGTGCCCGGCGACGCCGCAATCACTTCCAGCACGTAGACCCCGGGATCGACCGGTGCGAGCTGGCCCACGTACAGGCTTTGTTCTCCGCCATAGGAAAGCGTCACTTCCCGCACCACGACGTTGTCACGCACCAGTCGCGCGGTGACGTCGCGCACTTCCCACATTCCGCCGGGTTGTGTCGGACACGAGCACAGCATGCGAACGCGCGCGCGTACGGAGAGTGCAGCGGCCGGCAACGCTTGCGTCGTATCAGGGCTCATCAGGTCGATGATGAACCCGTGCAGTTCGAGGATGATGCCGTCACCGCGGACGTCGCGGCCAGGAAGCAGCAGGAGTTGCTTGCTGGCGCGTGTGAGCTGGTCGGGGTAGCCCAGTGGACCTTCGGCCGTGATCTCCACCATCGTCGGTGCACTGATTGCCACGGTCGCTTCGTAGCGCGCACCATCGGGCGCGATAAACGTCGTGTCGCCGCGCTTGCGCGG
>JBEBIR010000274.1:0-5401 GCA_040080315.1 Gemmatimonas sp. | reverse complement strand
CGCCGTGTAGGCATCCGGATCGTACGGCTTGAACACGGCAATCTCGCGACGCTGGTCGGCCAGGTTGCCCATCAGCTCACCCGACACATCAACCACGCGCACACCACCGTCGTAGTACGCCTGATACATGACGTCGTCTTCCACGATGATGTCGTGCGACCCGTAGTCTTCCAGATGATAGCGGCCAACCTTGCGCGGGTTCATCGGATCGGTGACGTCGACGATGTGTGTGTACCCACCGGACGTTTGCGCGATACCGCCCTTGGGAGGGGCCACGGTCTGGCTGCCCAGTTGGTACTGCGTGCCTTCCCACACGCGTCCGCGACGATTCATCTCTTCGTCGCCGAGAAACAGGTACATCCGCCCCGTCGATTTCTGGAAGTACGGATAGATCTCATGGCCGGAATTGATGCCGAACGTGTTGATCAGTTTGGGCTTTTCGATCGTGCCGCCGTACTTGCCGTTGCCGACGTCCACCATCACCGCCCCCACGCCACCCTGCGCCGAGTACGCAATGCCGTCGCGCACCCACAGATCGTGGATGCGGGCGTTCGGGTGCTGATACTCACTCACGTACTTGGGCTTCGTGATGTCCTTCACGTCGATGATCACGTACTTCTGGCCACCGGAGATCGCGAACAGGTGCTCATTCGTGGCATACATGTTGTGCACGCCGCCAGTGAGTTCCTGATCGAACGTGCTGGCGATCTTTGGATGCGCCGGATCGGCCAGATCGAGAATCACGACACCGTTCACCCGGTTCGATGCGCCCTCACGGGAGAGCGCGCCGTAGCGACCATCGGGTGAGACCGTCACGTCGTTGATCGTGCGCGCGTCGATCCTGATGGAGTCGGTCTTGACGATGTTGTTGAGGTCCGTGATGTCGAAGACCAATCCGTACCCATCGCCTCCCCACGTGCCAACCAACGCATAGTCGCGACCGTTCTTCGCCGTCCACGGCCAGAAGTCCGACGTGTGCGTGGTGTTCACCGTGCCTCGGCCGGTGACCGTGATCCGACGGATCGCGTCGCGCGGTTTGACTTCCAGCACCTTGCGCGCGACGACGGCACCGGACTGCGCGATCAGCGTGAACCGACCGGGATAGTTGGCCGTGAAGCGTCCCCAATCGATAATGCCGGGACCACCGGGTGCCACGGTGGTATCGTCGGGCACATACGTGTACGTCCACGTGACTTGCGCGTTGGCAACGGACCCACCCGCCGCATTCTTCGCGCTGGCGCTCAAGCGCACCACGTCACCCGTGCGAATCACATCTTCCTTGATCGCGATGGCGATTGAACGCACGGGATTCACCGTAACACGATACGCCTTCGTCGCGCGCACGCTTTCATTCTCGGCCGTGATGGTCACTGCGCCGGGCGTCAGCGCCGACACGGTGCCAAAGCGATCGACCGTGGCCACCGCAGGATTGCTCGTGCGCCAGGTGACGGTCATGCCGCCACGCTCGCTGCCGTCAGCGTGCAGACCGCGCGCCCGATGACCCAGCGCAATACCGGTGTACAGGGCGCCCGAGTCGGCAAGGATCTCGATTTTCGACAGCGCGGGCCACGTGATGAGGATGGGGATGTCCAACGTGATCGGCTGGCCATTCGCACCGCCCGCCGTGGCGGTGGCGGTGTACGAGCCTGCGCGAAACGCCTGGACTTCACCACCCGTGAACGCCACGGCGGCGCGTGGACCGCCCACGCGTACCACGGCATCTGCGATCACGTTGCCGCGCGCGTCATACGCTGTCACCTTGAATGGCTGGGTCTCGCCGGCCCGAATGGTTACGCGGGCGGGATCAGCCACCAAGCGGGCCACAGGCGTGGCGGGGGCAGCTTGCGAAAGTGCGGTCGAGCCCGAGGTGACGGTGGCGCAGAGTGTCAATGCCAGCGTCGTCGTGACGAACCGCATGCGTCGCGCTACGTTCATAGGTGCAACTCCTGGTGGCTTCATCGAAGGGTATTGCCCGACGCGCGCAACCTGCGCGGTGTCTGCGGAGAACCTCGCCGCGCCAAGCATCAGATCAGGACTGAGATCATGCATACGATCTTGCTGCCCGTGACCGCCACTGGCAAGCCAACACGCCGCCCCAATGCGCGCGTCGTGGCGCGGGCTGTTGCCGTGATGACGATGCTCGCCACGTATACAGGCGCGGTGCCCGCGTTCGCTCAGGGCGCCGTCACTGCCGCGCCCGCGAGTGCGCCAGCGGCCAAGCCGACCCATGACTATTGGGTGTACGTGGGCGCCGAGTCCGCCGACAAGCTCTATCGTGTCCGCTTTGGTCCGGCGGGGACCGTGGTCGAAAAGACCATCGTCGTCGGCGAGCTTGCGGCCGAAATGGAAGGGCCGCACGGCTTGGCCATTTCGCGTGACGGCAAGTACCTGTACATGACCACCGGCCACGGCACGCCAGACGGCAAATTGTGGCGCTACGTGCTGGGTCCCGACACGCTCGCGGGTCCGGGAGTGCTGCTGGGCAACTTCCCCGCGTCGCTCGATGTCACACCAGACGGGCTCTATTCATTTTCGGCCAATTTCAATCTGCATGGAGACATGATTCCATCCACCGTGTCGGTGGTGTACACGCCGAACCAAACGGAAGTCGCGCGCATCGTGACGTGCACCATGCCGCACGGCAGCCGCATTTCACCGGATGGATTGCGCCAATACTCCACCTGCATGATGGATGATCAATTGGTGGAGATCGACACACGCGACTTTGTCGTAGCGCGTCGATTCGGACTGGCCAAAGGCAAGGAAGGACCACTGGCGAAGGACGCTGGCAGCACGATGGCCGGCATGGCGGGGATGAAGCACGACATGGCGGGAATGACGCATGACATGACCGCGGCCGGAGGCGCTAAACCAGTCAAACCGGTGACGGCCACGGTTGATCCAGCGCAGGTCGGTCGCGCCGGCATGGGCATCGAGAAGCACACGATGGCGCCGGCGTCCTGCTCGCCAACATGGGCGCAACCGTCCGTCACCGGTGATCGCATCTGGGTGGCCTGCAACAAGTCCGATGAAATCCTGGAAATCAACAACAGGTCATGGACCCTGACACGTCGCCTCAAAACGGGGCGCGGCGTCTACAATCTGGCAGTCACACCAGACGGCAAACTGCTGGTCGCGACGCTGAAGCCCGGCAGCAGCATCGAGATCTTCGATATCGCCACTGGCAAGAGTCTCGCGCAGATCAAGACGTCGAATACTCTGGCGCACGGCATCACCGTCAGCAGTGATTCGAAGTACGCATTCGTAAGCAGCGAGGGCGTTGGCGCCGCACCCGGCAAGGTGGACGTATTCGATCTCACCGCGCTGACCAAAGTCGGCACCGCCGACGTGGGGCAGCAAGCCAGCGGTATCGCGTTCTGGAGGATGAACTGAATACTGAGTACTTAGTACTCAGTACTTAGTACTCAGTAAATGGCCGACTCCTCTCGCACCTTGCCCGTGCTGCGCTCCATGATCGACGCGCTCGACCGGGACCTGCTGCAGATCATGGCGCGACGTATGGCGCTGGTGGCCGATGTGGCTGCTTACAAGCGCGCGCACGGCATCCGCATTCGCGACCCGCAGCGCGAACGTGACGTGCTGGACGATCGCCGAATGCGCGCGATCGAACTGGGACTGCCGCTCGGCGAAATTGAATCGATCTTCCGGGTGCTGCTTCGCTCCAGTCGCGATCATCAGGCGGCGTTGCGTGCGGAGGTCCCGCCGGACGACGAGCCGCGCACGGTCACGATCATCGGTGGGCACGGCAAGATGGGCGCGCTGTTGGCACGCTTGTTCGCCGATATGGGGCATCGCGTGCTGACAGTCGATCGCGACACGGTGCTCACGGCCGCAAACGCCGCCGCGCAGGCGGATGTCGTCGTGATCAGCGTGCCCATTGAGGACACGGATCGTGTGATTCGCGAAGTGGGTCCGCACGTGCGTCAGGAGTCACTGCTGATGGACGTCACGTCCGTCAAGGAAGCGCCCATGACGGCCATGCTGGCCTCCACTAGTGCCAGCGTCGTCGGGACCCATCCGATGTTTGGACCTGGCGTGCATTCGCTGCAAGGACAGCGCTTCGTGGTCTGCCGCGCGCGTGGTGACGCGTGGGCCGACTGGGTGGTGAACACGTTCACCGCACGCGGCTTGGCCGTCACGGAGGCAACCGCCACGCAACACGATCGTGCGATGTCGGTGGTGCAGGTGCTCACGCACTTTCAAACGCAGGTGCTCGGCCTCACGCTGTCGAAGTTGGGCGTACCGCTCGAAGAAACGCTGCGCTTTACCTCGCCGGCCTATTTGCTGGAGCTGTACGTCGCGGCTCGCCATTTCGCGCAGGACCCCCAACTGTACGGTCCCATTGAGATGCGCAATCCGGGAACACCGGCCGTCACGACGGCATTCCGCGACGCCGCCGATGAACTCGGCGCCGTGCTCGCCAGCGGTGATCAAGCCGCCTTCACCGCATTGTTCGACGACGTGCGCGAATTCTTTGGGGCCTTCACCGCCGAAGCCGTCGAGCAGTCGAGTTTCCTGATCGACCGCATTGTGGAGCGGTCCTGAGGGCACGCGCGGTGCGGCGTCGGAGACCCGCGGGATCGCCTTTGGACTCAGGAACCGCCGTCCACGGAAACGCACCGAAACCGCGGAAGCACCACGGAAACAAACAGAAAAAACATGCAGGTGGTTGCCGTGCAGTTTCCGCTCTCTTCCGCGTGTTTCCGTGGACAGCAGTTTCTTAGGGTAGCCGCAGGCGCCCTGGCCGCGTAGGCTCGAAATCGCCCATCGGGGCGGATATTCGAGCCATCACGGGGGTATTTTACAGCTATGAGCCTCCTTACTCCCTCACGACAGTTCCTGACCGCCGCCGCGCTTCTTTCCGTCGCCGCGGTCGCCCCCACACGCCCCGCGTACGCACAACAGAAAACCTCGATCCGCGATCGCGCGACACAGGACGCCAAGAAACCCGCGGCCGTCGCCGGAATCGGCGTGATCGACGGCATCGTGACCGACACCCTGCTTCGACCACTCGGCTCGGCCGACGTCTCGGTAATCGGCGTCGGCGCGCGGGTCGTCACGGAGGAAAGCGGGCGATTCCGATTCCTGCAGGTGCCCGCCGGCCAATATCTGCTGGTCGTGCGCCGCATCGGCTTCGCGCCCACCTCGGGCATTATCGACGTGCCGGCTGACGACACCCTGCGCTTGTCATACATCCTGGCGCGCACGACCAACCTGATGGACACGGTGCGCATTCGCGAGACGCGTGTCTCACTGCGCATGCTCGAATTCGATCAGCGTCGCATACAGGGCGTGGGTCAGTTCATCACCCAGGAGCAGATCGAGCGGCGCGGTTCGCGCGAGACCAGCGACTTCCTGCGCACATTGCGAGGTGTCGACG
>JBEBIR010000273.1:0-5410 GCA_040080315.1 Gemmatimonas sp. | reverse complement strand
GCACGCTGGTCGGCATTGGCTCTGTCGTGGGAATCGGCGTGCGCACCGGGCAGGGGACGCAGATTGGTCCGCTGAGTGTGGTGCCGAAGCATTCGGAATTGGAGGCGGGGGTCGCCTATTCCGGCGTGCCAGTACAGCGGATACACTGAGCAGCGTACCCGCCCGCTGCATCGTTGATCGATGCCGCAAGCGATCGTCGCGCCTGCAGGTAGTGAGCGCGGGAGCAGTGAGCCAGCGAGGGCAGCACTACCCTCACCGCTCGCCCTTCCAGCGCTCACCACCTACACTGGTCACTCCACTGGCCCCTCCTTGACTCTCTGCCCGCCAGCCATGCCAGCCAAGAAAACCGCCAAGAAAACGAATGCCAAGAAAATCGCGCAAGCTCCAGCGCACGAGCAAGGCAAGTGGGCGAACGTGTTTTCCCCTCGCGCCAAAGGCGAGCGGCGATACTGGCTGGTCAAGTCGGAACCCGACGTGTTCAGCTTCGACGATCTGGTGGCGGCACCAAAGCAAACGACGGGGTGGGACTGCGTGCGCAATACCGCGGCGCGCAACTTCCTGCGTCACGGGATGAAACTGGGCGACCTCGCGTTCTACTATCACTCCAACGCTGAGCCTTCGGCGATCGTCGGCATCTGTGAAGTGGTGCGCGAAGGATATCCGGATGCGTCGGCGTTCGACAAGAAGCATCCCTACTTCGACGCGGACTCCGATCCTGCCGCGCCAACCTGGTTCATGGTTGACGTGCGCGCCGTTTCCAAACTCAAGCGCGCCGTGACGCTCCCCGAAGTGAAGGCCACTCCCGAACTGCAGGAGATGGCGCTGGTGCGGGTCGGGCGGTTGTCGGTCGTGCCCGTGACCGCCGCAGAATGGAAGTTGGTGATGGCGATGAGTTCGCGCGGGTGACCGCTGCGCGACGTTGGCGTTGGCCACACTGGTCCACGCTGGTGGTTATCGCGATCGCACTGTGGGCAATGCCACGACTGCTGCCGCATCTCGGCGCGTTGGTGGATGTGCGGGCCCGCGACGCCAGCACGCCATCCTTCGCCATGCAAACGCTTGATGGCACGCTGGTCTCGTCGGAGAGTCTGCGTGGAAGCGTGGTCTTGGTGAACATCTGGGCGACGTGGTGTGCGCCGTGCCGCGTGGAGATGCCGTTGCTGGAGGCGACGTGGCGACGGCACCGCGAGGCAGGCCTGGTGCTGCTCGGCGCATCGGTCGATCGCGGTGACCCGGCGGTGGTGCGCGAGTTTGTGTCGTCGCGCGGGATCACCTATCCCATCGGCATTGTCGGCACCGACATCATCAATGCGCTTGGCGGTGTGCGCGGGTATCCGACATCGATCCTGATTGGTCGCGACGGACGCGTGCGACATCGCGTGATGGGGCCGATTGGGCCGGTGACCTTGGAGCCCGCGATTCGACGCGCGCTGAGCGAACGACACAGCACGAAGTAGTCACGCACCGCTCAGCGTGGCAACGAAAACGCCACGTACGTCCCGCCGCTCTTCGCGCCATTCTTACCCCCACCGCAGGCGATCACAATGTACTGCGTGCCGTTCACCATGTAGGTGGATGGCGTCGCGTTGCCCGCTGCGGGAAGTGTCGTTTGCCACAGCAGGCGGCCCGTGCGCTTGTTGTAGGCGCGGAATTTGTTGTCGTACGTGGTCGCGGCAATCAACAAGAGCCCGTTCTCGGTCACGATTGCGCCACCGTAGCTATCGGTCCCGGTCTTGCGAATGCCCTTGGCCGCGAGCGCCGGGTATTCGCCAAACGGAATCGACCAGCGTGTCTTGCCAGTGTTCAGGTCGATCGCGTTGAGCGTGCCCCACGGCGTCTTCACGCCCGGATATCCCTGATGATCGAGGAAGATGTCAAAGAACGCTGTGCGATACGGCAGGGCATACGGACTCGAGCCCACGGTGCCAATCGACGCATCCTTGCCAGTGATGAGGAAGTTCACAAGGTCGTTGACGGCTCCACCATCCATCGCTCCACCAAACGCCGGCATGCGCCCCGAACCTTCGCGCACGATCTGCACAATCTGCTCGCGCGTGCGCTTGGCGATGATGTTCTCGAGCGACGGACCAATGGCGGAACCCTTGCGCGTGTCGCCGTGACAGCCAGCACAATTGGCAGCGTACAACGACTCGTCGCTGCGCGGCACGAGCTTGAGCAGCCACGCCATCTCATTCGAATTCACGTACAGCAGCCCGGTGGTTGGATCGAACGCCGGGCCGCCCCATTCGCCGCCGCCATCCACACCCGGATAGATGATGATGCCCTTCGTATTCGGGGCATCAAACGGGTGTGTGGTGTTGTACGCGTTGAAGGTCTTGAGCGCGGCAGCGTGCGCAGCCCGCGTGCGCGTGGTGAGATCGGCCTTCGTGAGCTGCTGACGCGCGAACGGCGCAGGAAGTGTGGGAAATGCCTGCGTCGCGGCCGGCCGTTCGCCGTCCAGCGCAACGCCAGGCATGCGCCGCTCCTCCACGGGGAAGAGCGGTGTCCCCTTGTCGCGATCAAATAGCCATACGTGTCCGGTCTTGGTAATTTGCGCTACGGCGTCAACCGGCTTGCCGTCGCGGGAAACGGTGACCAGCGTCGGGGCCGCCGGTAGATCGCGATCCCACAAGTCGTGCTTGAGCACCTGATAGTGCCAGATGCGCTGACCGGTTCTCGCGTCGAGCGCCAGGACGCTGTTGGCGAACAGATTGTCTCCAAGTCGATTGGCCCCATAGAAGTCGTACGAGGCCGAACCGGTCGCGGCAAACACCATGGCGCGCCTGGGGTCGATCGTGACACCCGACCACGCGTTCGCGCCACCGGCGATCTTCCATGCCTCGGTCGGCCAGGTCTCATACCCGAACTCGCCGGGGTGCGGGATGGTGTGAAAGCTCCACCGCAGTGCGCCCGTGTTGATGTCGTACGCGCGAATATCACCCGGTGCACTGGGGAGCGCCTCCGGCACGCTGCTGCCGATGATGAGCAGATCTTCGAAGACCACACCCGGCGTGCTCGCACTGACCGACAGACCTTCGATCGGACGGCCGAGTCCCGCGCGCAGGTCCACCCACCCGTTCGTGCCGAATGACAGGATCGGTTTGCCGCTCACTCGGTCGAGCGCGTACAAGCGGTTTCGGTAGTTGAAGATCACCCGGTCACCCGTCACGACCACCCCGCGATGACGGATGCGCGACAATGGCGCCGCGCCACTGTTGGGGTCGAAGCGCCAGATCTCTCTCCCCGTCGCGGCATCGAGCGCAAAGACATGCAACTTGGGTGTCGTCGCATACAGCACGCCGTCGATCACGATCGGGTTGGCTTGCATTTCCGATCCGTCGAATTCGTCGTGCGTCTGATACGTCCACGCCACCTTGAGACGCGACACGTTGGCTGGCGTAATCTGACCCAGCGTCGTGAAGTGCGTGTTGTCGGTGTTGCCGCCGTAGACAGGCCAGTCCGCGGACTTCGCTTGAGCGGCGAGCGAAGCAGGAACAGCGACGGTGCACAGCGTGAGAACTGCGGCGAGGCGGGCGCGGGAGCGCATGAGGTATGCTCGAGTGGGCGGTGACGTGCTGGTACGTGCTGTTACGGACTGTCCTGCCGGGCACGCGGGAGCGCGGGTTGTCCCCATGAACTTGCTGCGGCGCGAGGGCAACTGACACTTTCCGTCACGCGTCTCGTTGGAATGCGAGACGCGCTACCACAACGGTTCCTTTTCCGGAGTCGATACACCATGAAGCGATTGCTCCAGTGCATCACCCTCGCGGTCCTGCTGATAGCCCCATCGCTGCAGGCCCAGTCCACCAGAGATCGCGACGGCATTCGTCGGGCGGTGCTTGACTACGTGGAAGGCTTCTACGAGGGTGACACAACGAAGTTGGTACGCAGCGTCCGGCCCGACGTGGCGAAGTACGGCTACTTCATCCCGAAAGGAAAGACGGCGTACGCCGGCGAGGCAATGCCGTGGGCCGAGTTCTTGTCGTACGCGAATCAGGTCAAGAAGAGTGGGAAGCCAACGCCGGCCACGTCACCGAAGGAGGTCACGATTCTCGACGTCGCCGACCAGACCGCCAGCGCGAAACTCACTGCGTGGTGGGGCATCGACTACCTCCATTTGGCAAAGTTCGACGGCGTGTGGAAGATCACGCAAGTCCTCTGGCAGTCACCACCCCTCAAGTCGGCGAGTCCGTAACGCGACCGCTCGCGTTTCAACGCAAGCTGGCCTTTCCCGTCTTCGGATCGAACGTCGCACCAGCCGGCAACACGTGCATGCGCACACCCGATGCGCCGAGCACGGCGGCATTGGCCGGCGTACGCGCCGCATCACGCGCATCGACAATGAGCACCGAGCTTGCGCCCATGATGCGCCACATCCCACTCGGGTCGACAACAATCGCCGTGCCTTCATCGATACCGGCGCCCAGATGCGGCGCATCGGCGAGCACCAGACTGAGCAGGCGATTCTGACGTTTGCGACGCAGGAAATGCTGGTCGATGATGGCGTCAGTAATGAACGAAAACCCGCTGTCGACTTCCACCGTTCCGCGTTTGACGCGCGTCCAGGCTTCGGTGCTGTCGCTCCGCTTGTTGAGTTCCTCGCCAGTGATCATGGGCGACGAAATCACCGCCGCACCGGCGGATGTGCCGCCCACGACCGCGCCAGCCAGATACCGCGCGCGAATCGCCTTTTCAACCTTGGAGCCGCGCAATGCCTTGGTCAGAAGGTTCTGATCGCCACCGCCAAACCAGACCCCGGTTGCTGAGTCGAGGAGACGCACAACCGAATCGACATCGGCCTGAGCGCGGGTAATCCAGATATTGCGGGCCTGCGCTCCCAGTTTTCGCAGACTCTCGGCCTTTGCCTCGCCACTCTTGTCGCCCGTCGCACTGGCCATCGCGAACACCACGATACGAGCCTGACCCGGGCCACCGGCCAGTCGCACGAACTCATCAACCAGTGCCGGCGGTTGCGTTCCGCCGCCAACGATGAAGAGGGATCCGCGCGAGGGACCCTGGGCGCCGAGTGGCGAGAGCACGGTGCTCGCCAACAGCGCGGAGACAATTGCGAGAGTGCGCGCGACTGATCGGGTAAAGCGCATGTGACGGCTCGGGGTAAGGGGTCACAGCGAATCTACTTCGCGTTTACAAACACAGCGAACCACGAAGGTCGCGATGGACACAAAGCAGATCTCCTGAACAAACACATGTTCTTCCTTCGTGTCCTTGGTGACCTCGTGGTGGCATCGTTCCGCAATGAACGCGAGATCAGCGATATCCAGCCGCCTGCAGTTCGAACAATTCGGCGTACCGACCGCCCTTCGCCAGCAGCTCCTCATGCGTGCCACTTGCTTCCACGGTGCCATTGGCCAGCACCAGAATGCGATCGGCCATGCGGACGCTCGAGAAT
>JBEBIR010000011.1:0-22569 GCA_040080315.1 Gemmatimonas sp. | reverse complement strand
GCCAAACCACACACTGGCCACGAGCGTGGGCGTGTAACCCACAAACCACACATCGGTGCCATCGTTGGTCGTTCCAGTCTTGCCCGCGACCGGACCGCGAATCCCGGCGCTGCGCACCGCGCGACCCGTGCCTTCATCAACCACGCTGCGTAACATCGACGTGACCAGAAATGCTTCGCGCGGATCGAGCACACTGGATGAAATCGTCGGCGGTCGTGACCACAGCACCCGTCCGAAAATGTCTTCGATCTGGTCAACCGCGTAGGGCTGCACCTTCGTGCCGCCGTTGCCGAACGGCGCGTAGGCCGCCGTCAGCTCAAGTGGCGTGACCGATCCCGCGCCCAGCGCCAGTGCCGGTACCTCCGGCAAGGGACTGGCAATCCCCATCGCGCGTGCTTGCGCGATGATGCGTGGGATGCCCACCTCGCGACTGATACGCACCGTCGCCGAGTTGGCAGAGTGCGCCAAGGCATCGCGCATGGTGACTCGGCCCGCGTAGTCGTCGTTGAAGTTGGCGGGCGTCCATTCGTCCTGCCCTTCGCCAATGGTGATGGGTTCATCATCCACCATCGTGGCCGTGGTGTGACCGTACTGCAGCGCAACCGCGTACACAAACGGCTTGAATGCCGACCCGGGCTGTCGACGCGCGCGCATGGCGCGATTGAATCCCTTGCGCTCAATGCGTCGGCCGCCAACGAGTGCACGAATCGCACCGGTTGACGGGTCGAGCGCCACCAATGCCCCTTGCGTGCGTGACGAGGCGTCCTGCCAGCCACCCCGTTCGTTATCGACTTGCACCGCACCGCTGGCAATGGCCCGTTCGGCAGCGTACTGCGCGCGACGATCGAACGTGCTGCGCACCCGCAGCTGTCCATCGTTCAGACTGGCCGGAATGGCGCCAACGCTGCGCAGCGAGTCGAGCACGCCGCGCACAGTTTCCACAGCCCACGAATCGGTGCGACGCGGCGGTTGCCACTCACCGCGCACCACACTCACGGCCGAGGCGCGCGCCGCAGCGATTGCGGCCGGCGTGGCGACGTGCTCCCGTTCGAGCACGTCCAGCACGATCTCCCGACGAGCACGCGCGCGTGACGGATCGCGACGCGGCGTGTAGCTGCTGGGCGCCTTGGGAAGTCCGGCCAGCAGTGCGGCCTGGGCCAACGTGACATCGCGCACACTCTTGCCGAACAAATCCTGGCTGGCGCCTTCGACACCATAGACGCCGTTCCCCAAATAGATGGCGTTGAGGTACCGTTCGAGAATGGTGTTCTTGTCGAGTGCCCGCTCAATGAGCATGGCATAGCGCCATTCAAGGAGCTTGCGCGGAATACTCCGTTCGCTGGCCCGATGACTCAGGAACACGTTGCGGGCCAACTGCATCGTGATGGTGCTGGCGCCTTCCCGCACGCCAAGCGCTTTGATGTTCGCCACCGTGGCGCGCGCGACCCCGCGCCAATCGATGCCGTTATGGGAGTAGAAACGACGATCTTCGACAGCAACAAACGCCGCCTGCACGCGCGGCGAAATGCGCGAGAGCGAAACGTTCACCCGTTTGACTTGCGACAGCGGCGCGATCAGCGCGCCATTGCGATCGAGCAATGCACCGCCTTCGGTGGGACGCCAGGCGCGCAACTGCTCAACACTCGGACACCCGCGAAAGCCGCACGAATACCACCACGATCCCGATCCCGCTGCCCCGAACAATGCCGCGATAGTCGTGTACCACCACACCCGACGCGGGATGCGTCGCAGGATGCTGCGTTTGCGCGGCGTCTCCGGTGCACTTGGCGTGTCAGCGTTCGCAACGACTTCGTTAGCTTTCGCGTCCATCGTTCTCCTACTCCATCCAGAGTCGCCTGCACCACTGCATGTTGCGCTTACGACGTCGAATCACTTACTCCGCCCGCCGGTCATCTCGAAGTGCCACGCTGGCCTTGGCGATTGTCGGCCTTGCCGTTCTACCAGAGCTGGCCCATGCCCTCTTACGTCACGAAGGGCGCGGAAGTGCCAGTCAGGGACCGGTGGCAACCGGACAGGCGACATCGCTCGTGCGAACACCCAACGAGCTCGGGCGCATCCCGATCCTGGAATGGCATCAGGTGGTGGATGCCGACGGCACCTACAAGGTGTCGCGCGAGCGATTCAGGGCCGAGCTTGCCGAGCTGCACGCCCGCGGCTATGTGCCGATTTCACTGGCCGATCTGCTGAGTCGCCGCATTGACCTGCCCGCGGGCAAGTCGCCGGTGCTCTTCACGTTCGACGACGCTTCACCGGGACAGTTCCGCTACCGCGAGCAGAATGGGTCATTGGTCGTCGACCCGACCAGCGCCGTGGGCATCCTGCTCGACTTCATCAAGACGCATCCGGACTGGAAACCGCGCGCGCTGTTCTGTGCGCTTCCGGCGGCTGAGGCCGGGCATGCGTTTTTTGGGGACAAAGGGATTGATGGGCAGAAGACTGCCTGGCGGTTCTCAAAGCTCCAGTTCCTGGTGGCGCAGGGATTCGAGTTGTGCAATCACACGCTGTGGCACGCCAAGCTGAGCAAGTACCCGGATGGCTTTGTTCAGGAGCAAATCGCGCGTGGTACGATGGCTATCGATTCGGCGGTACCCGGCTACCGCGTGCGCGGACTGGCACTGCCCTACGGATTGTGGCCACGGAATCGCGCGCTGGCGGTGAGCGGATCGTGGCGCGACGCCAAGTCCAAGCGCGACATCAAGTACGCGCACGACGCCGTGTTTCTCGTCACCGGTGGTCCGGCGCGCAGTCCGTACGATTCGCTATTCGATGCGCATAAGTTGCCGCGGGTGCCGTTGCAGGGCGGCACGAAGTTATCGACGACACTGAATGCGATGGACAAGGCGGGGCCGCTTGCGCGCTATGTGTCGGACGGAAATCCGAAGACGGTGGCGAGGCGCGCGACCGTCGTTCAGAACTGATAGTTCCGAAGTGTCGTGAGTGCAGTTTCCAGCGCGGCGCGTTGTGCCGCGTTTGGTGAGAGCGCCCACAACTCCTCGTAGGCGCCAATGGCCATGGCCAGTGCCTCCGAGTCATGTTCGCTGGCGGCAAGCGAGGCCGCGTTGTCAGCCAGCGCCGCCTTGGCGATCTGGTCGGCGGGGAAACGCTGCGTCACCTGCAGCCATCGAATGGTCCGATCGCGTTGATTTGATTCCGTGAGCGCCCACATGTGCCAAGCGCCCCGATTGTCCGGGTCGGCAGACATGGCCCGGCTCGCGAGCTCACCGACTACCTCCGGTCCGCGTCCCGACAACCAGTAGGCATTGGCCAGAATCACCAGTGCGCGCGCGTTGTTGGGCTGCTCCGCTACCACTTGCTCGTACAGCGGCCCGGCCACCTCCGGCATATGGAGCCACACCTCGGCGGCTGAAACCAGTGCGTCGGGCGTGACCCCGTGACGCAACTGATGCAAACGCTCCATCAGGGCCCCGACGTTCCCCGTCGTCTCGTATTGACCGACAGCGTCGGCAAGGGCAGCGTGGAGATCAGTAGGCGGCGCAATCATGGCGGGTAAAGTAGCGACCTGGCCAAAACTCGCGGTGTAAACGTGCGTATGATTGCGCGGGGCGGGTTGCGCGGATCGGCTTCGGTCGTAATACTCCAAGGGTAGCGATCGCAAAGGCTGGTTGATGCCTCGTATCGCGTGCCACCGGGGTACCGGGAATCTTTCCGGAGATGAACCCCTCCAGTGATTCAGTTGCGCGAGTCATTCGCGCACCCCCCAAAGCGGTTCCGGACGGCGTCCCACGCCTGTCCGGGTGTGCGACGGCACGAAATAACACCCGTCCCGATCATCCCGAATTTCTTGCGCCTGTCTGCGCCTTGCGAGTCCGACTTTGGACTCGGCTTTCTCGGCCCATGGCCTCCTCCGCCATGGCGCCGCGCTCCGTCCGTCCGGACGAGAGCCCACGTATCACCTGCAGTTTCCGAATGAACGAACGCAAACGCCCTGCTCGCCGCGGCCGACCCCGGTCGACCCCGTCCCCTGACAGTACTGGGGATCTGAATCCGTATCTCGATGCGCCCGACAACGGCCCATCAAACGCGCCACCGCCGCCCGTTGAAGCGGCGCCCCCTCCGCGACCCGCACCCCCTCCTCCCGAGGTGATCGTCGAGCGAAATGCCGGCGACCAGCTTGAGCGCATTCAGCGTATGGAGCAGGCAGATCGTCTGGAGCGCGCAGCGCGGCCGGAGCGGCATGAGCGCATGGACCGTCCGCAGCGTCCCGATCGCCCTCCGCGCGGCGATCGAGGCCCGCGTGGCGAACGTCCACCTCGCGGTGACCGTCCGGAGCGGGTTGACGGCCCGGTTGGCGACGATCGCAACGGTCGTCGCAACGGTCGACGAGGACGCAATCGCTTTCGTCGTGGCGGCGGAGGTGCTCCCGAAAGGTCCGGCGGCAGCCCAGGTGCCGGCAGTCCCGACATCGGCTTCGATCGCAACCCGGTAACGATCACCCCCGCTGAAGGCACGCTGCACGGCTGGTTCGATGTCGCGCGTGATGGCGGGTTCCTGCGGTTGGCCGCAAACAGCTACTTGCCCGATCCGGCCGATCCTTTCGTGCCACCCGCGCTTGTGCGACAGCATCAACTCCGTCGCGGCGACAAGCTTGAAGTTTCTTACGGTCGCGATCAGCGCGGTCGTCAAATTGTCAGCGAAGTCATGGCGCTGAATGAAGGGTCGCCAGTGGTCGTGGAGAAGCGCCTGGATTTCAATACTCTGACGGCGAGCTATCCCGACCGAAAGCTTACGCTCGAAACCGGCCGGCCGGCGAAGACCGGACCAGAGCTTACGCGCCGAGCCATCGACCTGATTGCGCCGATTGGCTACGGACAGCGGGCACTCATTGTGGCGCCGGCACGCGCCGGCAAGACAACCTTGCTTCAAGCGATTGTCGAAGGAGTGGCAATCAATCATCCACAGGCGGCATTGCTGGTGCTGCTGGTCGATGAACGACCGGAAGAAGTCAGCGAGATGATCGACTGGGGTTACGGAGAAGTCGTTGCCTCGAGTTTTGACATGCCGGCCAAGCGACATGTGGAAGTGGCAGAGATGACGCTGGAGCGCGCACGGCGTCTTGTCGAACTCGGTCAGGACGTCGTCATCGTGCTCGATTCCATTACCCGTCTCGCGCGGGCGTATAACACAGTCGAACGCGGCACCGGACGCACCATGTCGGGCGGTCTCGATTCATCCGCGATGCAGAAGCCAAAGGCGTTTTTCGGCTCGGCGCGCATGATCGCGCCGCAGCATGGTGGTGGCTCGCTGAGCATCATTGCCACCGCGCTGGTGGAGACCGGTTCCCGCATGGACGAAGTCATCTTCGAGGAATTCAAGGGCACCGGCAACTCGGAGATCAAGCTCGATCGCGGACTCGCCGATCGACGCATCTATCCGGCCTTCGATATCGCGACCAGCGGAACTCGGCGCGAAGAAAAATTGTATCGCCCCGATCAGCTGGAGAAAGTGCATCTGCTGCGACGCGGGTTGCACCAACTGCCACCGCAAGCGGGCATGGAGTGGCTCATCAAGCGCATTGCGGCCACCTCGAATAACGATTCGTTGCTGGATGGCCTGTAAGGGCCGCCAGACATGACGCGCAATCGCATCGCGCATCGTGCCGAGTTTTCGGTGCGGTGCGCGTGTGGTATGGAGTACAACACCGACGAGCAGCACATCGGCAAGCAGATCAAGTGCCGCTGTGGTCGGATCGTGGAGATTGTCCGTCCAACCGGCGAGTACGCGGAAGCGTACGAGGCCAGGGCGAAGGAAGCCCGGACGCGTCGCGAGCAAGAAGCCGCGATGACCGCGCGCCGCGAGCGCTCGACGCGGAGACGGGAGTGGTTTCGGCAGTGGCCGCGCCTCGTGTGGGCAGAGACGCAGTCGTGGCTGTTGAGCGCGTGGGCGCTGATGCGAAGCCGTCGCCCTCTCCAGCGCTGGGCGGCCCGGTTGGGATGGGCGTGGAGCGCCCTGGTGGTCGTGATCTGGATTCTGCTCATTACGACGTCTGAGTCGTTCCTGCCCGCCACGCTGCTGGCGTACGGTCCGCGATTCGTGATGCTGGCACCGTTTGCGGTGCTCATGCCACTGTCCGCGATCGCCGCGCGCAGCACGCTGCTGCCATTGTCGATCGCCTTGCTGATGGTCGTGGGGCCCATCATGGGCGGTCGCGTGTCCTGGCGCACGGTTGGTCGAACGCTGCCCGCGTATCCGCCCGCCGGCGCCATTCGCGTGCTCAGTTACAACACTCAGGGCGGCGGCAGAGTCGCGATGCAGTTGCGTGATATGATCGATCAACTGCATCCGGACGTGATCGCGTTTCAGGACTGTGGCGATGTTCTCTGGGATTCGCTGCAGGCCATGCCGCAGTGGCATCGGTCGCGACACGCCGGTCTGTGCACCGCCAGCCGGTGGCCGATCACATCGGCCGATTCGATGCCGCGCAGCGACTTTCGGCGCATCGCCCAATACGGTTTTGGCGGCACCGCGCTGGTTGCGCGGCACATTCTCGCCACGCCTCGCGGTCCACTCGTGTTTGTGAACCTGCATCTGGAGACGGCGCGCAAGGGACTCGAAGCGCTGTCGGGCGACGACGGGTTCATTCCTGACACACTGAGCGGTGGCAGCATCGAGGAGATCGGTCGCCGTAGTGACGCGAGCGATCGAATCGACATCAATGCGCAGATTCGCGATCGCGAATCCGAGCGAGCCGCCGGATGGGCCTCACGACGTGATCAGAATATTCCCGTGATCCTGGCCGGTGATTTCAATCTGCCGGTCGAGAGTGCGATTTTTCGTCGGCACTGGGGCCGGTTCACCGATGCGTTCGAGGCGAGCGGCACGGGATTCGGTTGGAGCAGAATCGAAGGTCGACTGCTGCGCATTCGCATCGACCACATTCTGGTGAACGATGCCGCGCCGCGTCCTGTCGGGGTCTGGCTCGCCCCCGACAGGGGCAGTGATCACTTGCCAGTCGTGGCCGACTTGAACTCGTCCAACAACGTCGCCGCCGCGCGAATGCCCACACGATAATTCTCGGCACTAATCCACTCGTCGGGCGCATGCGCGTTCTCGCCGGGCAGTCCGAATCCCATCAGCAGCACGGGCGCGCCGAGTATGCGTTCAAAATCGCCGACGACGGGGATCGATCCGCCCTCACCAGTGATGACGGGCTCGCGACCAAACGCCGCTTCAAGCGCCCGTTTGCCCGCCTCGATAATCGGACCTTTGAGATCGGCGCGCCATGGCCGACCGCCATGCAGCGCGGTGACCATCGCCGTGACGCCCGGCGGAGTCACGCGCGCCACGTGTTCTGTGACCAAGCGTTCGATCTCGGCGGGCGTCTGGTCTGGCACCAAACGAAAACTCACCTTGGCCATCGAGACGGCCGGCAGAACCGTCTTCGCGCCTTCGCCCGTGTATCCGCTCAGCAATCCGTTCACTTCGCACGTCGGGCGCGTCCACAGTCGTTCGAGGGTGGTGTATCCCGGTTCTCCGCTCAGTGCGCTCACGCCGACTTCGCGCATCAACGCATCGTCGCTGAATGGCAGCGCGCGCATCTGCGCGCGCACGGCGTCCGGAAACGGGCGCACGCGCTCGTAGAATCCCGGAATGGCGATGCGTCCATCCGCGTCGTGCATGGTGGCAAGAATGCGCGCGAGCGCCATGGCCGGATTCACGACCGCGCCGCCATACATGCCGGAATGCAAGTCGCCGCTCGCGCCACGCACATCGATCTGCACGTAGGCCAGTCCGCGCAGCGACGAAAGGATGCTGGGAATGCCCGGCGCAAACATCGTCGAATCGGAAATAACCACCGCATCGCAGGCGAGTCGTGCCTGTTCGCGCTCCAGAAACTGCTCGAGGTTCACGCTGCCAACTTCCTCTTCACCCTCGGCCAGCACGATCACGTTCACCGGGAGTGTGCCTCGCACCGCGAGATGCGCCTCAAGCGCCTTGATATGAAGATAGAGCTGCCCCTTGTCGTCGACGCTCCCGCGCGCATAGATGCGACCGTCGCGTAGTGTCGGTTCAAATGCTGGCGAGGTCCACAGGTCGAGCGGTTCCGGCGGTTGCACGTCGTAGTGCCCGTACACCAACAAGGTTGGAGCATCGGGTCCCGCGTTGCGCCACTCGCCCAGCACGATGGGGTGACCCGGTGTTGGCACGAGTTCTGATGTGAAACCGATGCGCGTGAGCGCGTCGGCGACAAACGTGGCAGCGGCCAGACAGTCTTCCTTGTGCTCGGATTTCGCGCTGACGCTCGGAATGCGCAGAAACGCGAACAGTTCGTCCTGCGCGCGCGCGTCGTTGGCCGAACACCAGTCGGCAAGATCCTGCGGGACAGTGGGGATGGACACGAGAAGTGCGGTCGAAAGGAGACGTCGGAACGATCAGCCGCGGGGCGTCACAAAGCGATTGCCCACGGCAAGGCCGGCGAGTACGGCGAGCACTCCGGTGAGCACGCTCGCCACGACATAGAGGATCGCGCGCACCGTTCGCCCTTCCTGCACGAGCGCGACGAACTCGGCACTGAAGGTGCTGAAGGTGGTGAAGCCGCCGCAGAATCCGATGGTGAGCGCGGCGCGCAGCACCTGGTTGCTATCCGGCGTGCTGAAGACGCGCGCGAAGACGCCAATGAGGAACGAACCGGCCACGTTGATGACAAACGTGCCCAGCGGAAAGTCGCCGTGCACGCGTGTCAACCACAGCGAGATGACATATCGCGACGCCGAACCAGCGGCGCCACCGATCGCGATTCCCCAGAGCATGCGGAAGGATACGGGGTTCAACGCGTGCCCGATAGCGACACTGGGCGCGTTGGCACGTTCGTCGCGATGCGATACAACCAGACACGCCGATGCGCGACGGCACCCTCACCGCGTCGCATGACCACCGCAGGGCCGCGCCGAGATTCTTTGAACCAACCGGCCACCCGCGCACCCACAGCATCCCCAGTGGCGTTGTCATCGAACACCGCGACCAATCCGTCGCCCGGCTTCACTTCATCGTACACGGTCTGCCAGAGATCGAACTGGTTCGGGCGACCCGCCAGATTCAGTGAGAACACGGTTGGATGATCCGGTAAGTGAAATGCCAACGCGGAGGCATCCTGATATCGATCTGCCGCAACCCACCGGTCCACCGTTCCGTCAAGGAACGGATCCCGGCGCGCCGCGTCGACGGCTTCGGCAAGCGTTGACCATCCATAGCTGCGCGAGAAGAGATCCTGGCGAGGTTTGAGCGGCAGTACCGGACGCCACGCCTGGACACCGACCACGGCAAGCAGTGCCATGGCAAATCCAACGCCTCCACGCCACCAGCGGCCGCGAGCGAGCGCCCGACTTTCACTCGCCAGCAGCAACATGGCCGACGGGTACATCAGCGCCGGCCAGTTGGCCTCAACGGATCGTCGGGTCGCAGAGAGAGCGAAGAAGGCCAGGGGAATAACCGCGGTGACGGCAAACGCGTACCGGCGCGTCACCATGTCATCAACCGACAACACGTGTCGCCTGCGCCATCCGTCGCGCAGCGCCATCCACACGGCAATCGCCATCAGACACAGCAGAATCGGTGACGCGAGGCCGAACTGCCCGAGCAACAGGTTGAGTTCGCGCGAAAGGACGGAGCCACGCGTGACCTCGCCAAGCCCATGTCCCAACTGAAATCGAAAGGAGACCCAGTCGTTCATCGCGTTCCACAGCACGACCGGCGAGAAGATCACCAGGGCGAGCAGCGAGGCCCACCAGGGACCCCATTCTCGAAATCGCGGCCGCAAGGCCGGATGCGAGATACAGGCGATCACAACGCCGAGCGGAAGAAGGACGGCAGTGTACTTGGCAACCAACGCCCCACCCAACCCAATGCCGGCGAGGGTCCACCATCCAAACCCGCGGCGAGACCGCAGCGGCGACGCCAGGGCCCGCTCGGTCGCCAGCAGGGCGATCATCGCCGCCGCGAACAGAGCGGCGTCGGGGGTTGCCAGGACCAGTCCGAGGGTGGCGATTGGCACGACGGCCATCAGCGCTGCAGCTCGCGTCGCCGCGCGCGCGCCGGCATCCCCTTGCCCCGCCAGCTGCCACGCGGCGATCACCGCGCCCACGTGCGTGATGAAGGCGGTACACAGCGGTCCGGCGCGAACTCCGGCCGGCGTCGTGCCAACAATCGCCGTTCCCAGTGCCGTCAGGAGGGCAATGCCCGGAGGATGATCGAAGTACCCCGGCGCCAGATGCCGAGTCCAGAGCCAGTAATAGGTCTCGTCCGGCACCAGCGGCACGAGCGACGAGAGCAGCACGCGCAGCAGCATCGCTCCCGTCACCCAAGCGATGGTCAGTCGCCAGGCGGTCTGGGATGGATCGGAGGCGGAAACGTCGTTCAGGGCAGGCACAGAGGCAGGGAAGATAAGATGGGAGCGGTGCCGCCGCCGCTGGGATCTCGCCAGATTCCCGTGGTGTAACGGTTACGGCTACCCACGACCGTGCGTCTCAGTAGTGTGCCCCGAGGCTCGTCCCGGGCTCTTGCAATCACTTATTCAGACAGGATCACCCCGCATGCGGGTCTTCGCTCCGATCGTCTCATTGCGACTGCGCCAAATGGCTCGGTTCACGCCCCGCGTTGCGGTGGCTCTGCTTGCCGTGACCGTCGTCGCCGCTTGCGACAGTCTGAATCCAAACAAGGAAGCCTGTAGCGTCACGATTGCACCAAGTACGATCTCGGTGCCGGTCAACGGATCGGTGCCGGCCGTAGCGTCGGCGTTCGACTGCGACGGGAATTCGATTGCGGGCAAAGTCATCAACTTCACGTCGGCCAATACATCGGTGGCGACAGTGACCGTGAATGGTCAGGTCATCGGCGTCAGCGTGGGACAAACAACGGTATCGGCGGTCGCCAACGGCAAGAGCGGCATCGCCCAGGTCACGGTGACACCTGAGCGTGCGACCACGGTGACGGTGTCACCGGCAACGTTTACGCTGCGCTTGACCAACGTGAAGGCGTTCACGGCGACGGCCAAGAATGCCACCGGCACCGTCATCACGGGCCGTACCTTCCGCTGGTCGTCCAGCAACTCGTCGATTGCCTCGGTCGACCAGAATGGCAGCGTCATCGCGCTCACCGCAGGCAGTGTCGTGATTGCCGCCGACGTGGACGGTGTGATTGGCAACTCCTCGGTGCTGGTGACGAACATTCCGATCGGTGCCTGCTCCCTGGCTCCGGCCGCACAGACGGTGACGGTCACCGCCCAGGCGCAGCCGATCGTCACGTTGCGAGACACGGCGGGCAATATTTTGCCGACACTCGGTCGTCCGTTGGCCTGGAGCAGTGACAACGAGATCGTGGCCACGGTTTCGGCGACAGGCGTGATTACCGCGCGCAAGGCCGGGACCGCGCGCGTCACCACGTCGTCGGTCGAATATCCGAACGTCAGCTGCGGAACAAACTTCATTGCGGTCGATCCACGCATCGTCACCGCGCAAATTCAGCCTCGCAACATATCACTGCGCATTGGCGCTCCGCGCCAACTGACGGTAACGTTGCTCGATAGCGTCAACGGCGCGATTCCTCCGGGGCGCGTGATCAACTGGACCAGCGCGACACCTGCCATCGCCACCGTGTCGAACACCGGTCTCGTGACCGGCCTTTCGCTCGGCACCGCGCGAATCGCTGTCAACGCCGAAGGCGCTGTTGATACCGTGAACTTCAGCGTGACGAAGATTCCGGTCGCCACCGTGCGCCTGTCGCCGTTGACTTCAAGCGTCGTACAGGGCGGCATCGTGCAGATCACCGCCACAGTCGAGGATTCCACCGGTGCAGTGGTGACCGATCGGCTGGTCGAGTGGAGCAGCAACGATCCAACCAAGGCAAGCGTGTCGCAAACGGGCCTCGTGACCAGTATCGCCCCGGGTACCGTCACGATCTCAGCCATCAGCGAGACGCGAACGGGCACGGCCAATGTGACCGTGCAGCAAGTGCCCGTGGACACGATCACCGTGCTGGGCGACTACACGGTGACCATTGGCACGACGACGAAAGCCTTCTCCATTACGCTCAAGGATGCCAACGGCAATCAGCTCTTTGGGCGCACGGTGAGCATCACCAGTAGTGCCCCGGGTGTGGCGACGGGCGCGGCCAACCAGAATGCCACGCTAGTCACCGTGACATCATTCGCGACGGGCACAACGACCCTCACCCTGCGCGCGCTGAATCAGAACGGGCAACCGGAAGGCAAGGCGACACAGGTCTTGGTGACCATCCTGCCCTAGCGGCGCCGCTACGACGGCTACAGCAGCAAACAACCAAGCCCCCAGCATCGAGCCCACACTCGATGCTGGGGGCTTTGGTTGCCGGGTCCTCATGGTGCGTTGTTACTTTCCCGTCATGAGTCCACCCAAGCCATCCTTCCTGCGCGGCCTGTTCTCCGGTGAGATCGCCGACGAACTGGTGTTTCCCTATCCGGCAACGCTCAATGCGCGCCGACCGGATGAAGCGCGCGTCGTGCTGCGTCTGGTCGACGCATTGAACACGATGGTGGCGAGCGGCCTCATCGACTCGCGCGCGATCGATGAATCGGAGTCGGTTCCCGAGCCCGTCATTCAGGCGTTCGCACACGCCGGGCTTCTCGGGTTGACGATTCCAACCGACCACGGCGGCCTTGGACTTTCCGCCTCCGCGTACGCGCGGGTCTTTGGCGCGGTGGCCGCTATTGATGCATCACTCGCGGTACTGATCGGCGTGCATTGCGGCCTGGGCAGCAAGGCCATCGTGTTGTTCGGTAATGACACCCAGAAGGCGCGATACCTTCCCGGGCTCGCGCGCGGCGAAACACTTGCCGCCTACGCACTCACCGAACCGGAGACCGGCTCGGACGCCCAGCACATCGTCACGCAGGCACGCCGCGCGCCGGACGATCGCGGGTGGCTGCTGACGGGCCGGAAGCATTGGATCGGCAACGGACATCGCGCCGGCGTGATCGCGACCTTTGCGCAGACGGCGGTCATCCGCGACGGCGTCTCTGTGCAGCGTCCGACCGCGTTCATCATCCGGCCAGACATGCCGGGATTTCGCCTCGACGGAACGGTGCGCAAGCTCGGCATTCGCGGGTCGACGCAGGCCGAACTCGTGTTTGACGACATGTACGTGCCCGACGATCACGTGCTGGGCGCGGTCGGGAAAGGATTCGGTGTGGCGGTGAATGCGCTGAATGCCGGCCGATTGTCGCTGGCGTCGGGGTGTGCGTCGGCCTGCAAGCGTTTGTTGGGTGAGTTCACGCGCTACGCCGAAACGCGCACGCAATTCGGTGGCGCCTTGGCGTCGTTCGAGATTACGCAGCGCAAGATGGCGACGATGGCATCCGAGACGTACGCCGCAGACGCCATGGTGGGCGCGCTGGCGGCCGCGCTCGATACCGATGCGGTGGACGCGTCACTCGAGGCGGCGTGCGCCAAAGTGTTCGCCAGCGAACTGGTGTGGCGCAGCGCCGACGAAATGGTGCAGTTGGCGGGCGGTCGCGGCTTCGTGAAGCCGTGGCCCTACGAACGACATCTCCGCGATGCGCGCATCAATCGCATCTTCGAAGGCGCCAACGAGGTTCTACGACTGTTTGTTGGACTCAATGGCATTCAGGAACCGGCCGAAGAGTTGAAGGAACTCTCAGACGCACTGCGCAACCCGATCCAGAATTGGGTGCTGGTGTCGGAGTATGCCGTGGAGCGGGTCCGCACCGCGTTGGGTCGTCGCGACCGCCTGGCCGTCTCGCTGCATGCGTCGCTCCAGCCGCATGGCGCGTTCGTGGAGAAGCACGTGGCCGAACTGGCGGCGACCACACAGAAGCTGATCGTGCGGCACAAGAAGGACATCCTGCATCGTCAACTGGTGGTCGAGCGGCTGGCCGACATGGCCATCGAGTTGTACGCGCGTCTGACCACGATCTCGCGCACCCAGCGCCTGATCGATGAGACCGGCGCGGACGCGTGCACGCGCGAAATCGCGCTCACGGAGTTGTTCTGTCTGCAGTCCGGACGCCGGTTCCGCGCGCTGCGCATGGAACTGGAGGGTGACACAGGCGACGCCATCGACACGCTCCGCCATCGCGTGTCGGCGACAGTTCGCGCGGAGTCCGGCTACGCGTCGGGCGATGCGGTCATGGATGTTCCCGTTCCACCGCTCCCGGCGTGGAGTCTCATCAAAGCCGAGCAGGAGCGAGGTTACTGATCGGTCTTCAGCAGCCCCAATCGCAGCGCGAATTTGACATAGTCGGTGCGATGGGTCAGCCCGAGTTTTTCGCCGATGCGCTGTTTGTAGGTGTCTACCGTCTTCGGACTGATCGTTAACTGCTCGCCGATTTCCGGGGCGGTATAGCCTTCCGCGACCATCTTGAGGACCACCTGTTCGCGATCAGTCAGTTTCTCAAAGCGCGTGCGCTCCTCGGCGGCGCCATCTCGCTTGGCTAAGCCTCGAGCCAGGGCGCGGGCGGCGGTGGGCTGCACGTAGATGTCACCGGCCGACACCGTGCGCACGGCGTCCACCAGTTCCCGATCGGCCACCGACTTGAGCAGATAACCGCTCGCTCCGGCTTCCAGCAGCGCGACGAGGTGCTCGTCTTCCGTGTGCATGGTAAGCACCAGCACACGCCGGGTGACTTCGCCATCCGCATTGGGCGGGCGCAGCGCGTTGAGTTTCTGCAGTTCGCGCGTCGCGGTCAGGCCGTCCATCTCTGGCATGGAGAGATCCATGACGATGACGTGCGGGTTGACCCGTTCAGCGAGTGCAAGCGCGTCCTTGCCCGAACCTCCCTCGCCGACCACCGTGATATCCTTGGCGGTTGCCAGAACGGCTTTGAGACCGGCACGCACAATCTGGTGATCGTCTACCAGTATGACTCGAATGAGATCTGGACGCATAGTCGGAATCTGCGACGTGTTGGTCGGCGAAGCAACCAAGTCAAGCGGAATCGATCGCGCGCGTGACAACACCGGTGCATCGGCCCAGTCCGATGCGCACGGCGCCGGCTCGCTCGGCGAATGCCGTCATGATCACTTCGTCGCCGTCCTCGAGAAACGCCCGCGTCTCCCCATTCGGGAGCGTGAACCGTTCGGCGCCGCGCCGGGTCAGCTCCAGCAGGCATCCGCGACTGTCCTTCGCGGCGCCGGATATGGTGCCGCTGCCCAGCAAGTCGCCGGCCCGCATGGCGCAGCCGTTGCTGGTGTGATGGGCCAGCATCTGTCCGGCCGACCAATAGAGATCGAGTGCACTGCTCCGACTCAGACGCACCGCCGCGTCATTCGCCGCGCGCATCTGCGCGGTGCACAGCCACACTTCCAGCGTGATCGCCAAACCGCCGTGTGCGCGATCGGTGGCATCGTCGAGATACGGGAGCGGTGCGGGATCGCCGTCCGCGCGCGGTGCAAGCGGCGCACGGAATGGCTGAAGCGCTTCCATGGTCACCACCCACGGACTGACACTGCTGGCGAAGTTCTTGGACAGAAACGGTCCCAAGGGCTGGTACTCCCAGCTCTGAATGTCACGCGCCGACCAGTCGTTCAGGATGCACACACCGAATAAGTGATCATCGACCCGCGCCAGCGGGATCGACTCGCCCATCGCGTTGCCGGTTCCAACCACCACGCCCAACTCGAGCTCGTAGTCCAACGAGCGGGAGGGACCAACGGTCGGCACCGCTTCGCTCGGCCCCATGCGTTGGCCAGTGGGCCGTCGTACGAGTGTTCCCGACACGACAATGGTCGACGAGCGACCGTGATAGCCGATCGGGACCCACTTGTAGTTGGGCAACAGCGGATTGTCCGGTCGAAACATCGAGCCGACATTGGTGGCATGATGCACCGACGCATAGAAGTCGGTGTAATCGCCGACTTCAATTGGCAGGAACAGTTCGGCATCGCGTTGCGCGATCAGCGCGTACTCGGCCGTCTGTCGCTGATGAACGTGTGTGTGTTCGGACAGCAGTCTGGAAACGGCGCGGCGCAGTGCCCGACGCGCGCCAGCGCCTCGCGCCATCAGCGTGTTGAGGGTTGGCGCCGCGCACGCCAGCGCCGCCTGTCGCGCTTCCACCGTGTCGGCATCGAACAGGCCGGCGGCCACGCAGGCCGCCACATCGAGAATCGAATCGCCAATCGCCACACCCACCCGCGGCGCCTCCAGTGTTTCCGCGCGACGAAAGACACCGAACGGCAGATTCTGGATCGGAAAGTCGGCATCCGGTGCGTTCGCAGATATCACCCAGCTCCGCAGCGTCGGATTCGTGGTCTCGTCGTTCATGGCCGTGTACCGCGACACGAAAGGGACTGTCCAGTCACATCCAGCCCATCGCGCGAATCTCGTCCACCGGTTCGGTGAACGAGCACGAACCAAAGCTCACCAACACCTGTTCACGCACCCGTTGCAACGTGGTGCGATCCAGCGTGACCACACCATGCGGCGCGTGCCAGGTGATCTGCAGCTCGTCCAGTACCAGCGTCGATGGATCGAATTCGACGAGCAGACGCGCCGCCTGCGCGGCGGTTCCGCCCTGCGTCAACAGCGCCGCTGCCAGAAACACATTCAGATACCCGAACATACGGCCGGATGCGGCATCGTCGGCGTACGTCAGTCGATACGCGCCGCTCAGCGGATGATGGAGCCCGGCAGTCGCCTTGGCGACGATCTCCTGCGCGATGCACGTCTGCAGAAACGCCACCACGGCTTCGGCCGAAGGAAACGCTTCGGAGGTTACGCCGCCGGTGCGCAGTTTGGCGCGACGTCCGGTGTTGGCGATGTGCGGCAGCAGTTCCGCCGCCATGGCGAATGGCACTTCAAAGTAGGTGACCAACTCGCGCGGAATCGTCGCGTCGAGCACTGCGAGCTCGGCTTCGCTGGCCACCCGCACCTCGTAGGCGTCAACCAGCGCGCCGCATTCTTCGAAGCACACGCGGTGCCGCTCGTTGAAGGCGGCAATTTCCGTCATGTCGGCGGCGACATCACCACTGGCCGTGACCGACAAGCGCCAGGGGATCGCGCCGGCATCACGGGGCAACAGCGGATCGGCCTGTTGCGAAAAGACCACCAGCGCAGTGGCGGGACAGACGAAGCGCCCCAACATCCATCCTGATCCGGACGCGCGATAGTGTGCAAAGCCGCGCACCGCGCCCGGCATACTGAGGGCGGCGGGTGGAAACAGCCCTGCAAAATCCACAATCCCCTCGAGCAGGACTCGTGACGCGTCTTCGGTAACCGGCGGCAGGCGCACTGGCATTGGGCTTACAAACCTTCGAAGTCGAGTGCGAGATCGAGTGCCGGCGCGGAATGCGTCAGCGCACCGATGGAGATTCGGTCGACACCCGTTTCCGCGATGTGCCGCACCGTATCGCGTGTGACGCCGCCGGAGGCCTCCGTCGTCGCTTTTCCCTTGCACCGCGCGACCGCGGTGCGCAGTACGTCGAGCGGCATATTGTCCAGCAGAATCCATTCCGCGCCAGCGGCCAGTGCCTGGTCGACTTGCTCCAGTGACTCGCATTCCACCTGAATGGGCGTCTGTGGTCGCGCGATGGCGCGGGCACGCGTGACGGCGGCGCCAATGTCGCCGCCGATGGCCGCCAGATGGTTGTCCTTGATCAGCACGCCGCTGCGCAGATCCATGCGATGATTCGTGCCACCACCGGCGCGTACCGCGTACTTCTGCAGCGCCCGCCACCCTGGAAGCGTCTTGCGTGTGTCGAGAATCTGCGCGGACGTACCGCGAACGAGGTCCACGAACGACGCCGTCAGGGTCGCGATCCCCGACAAGTGCTGCAGATAGTTGAGTGCGACGCGCTCGGCCGAGAGCATGCCCCGCGCACTGCCGGTCAGGTGCATGACCACCGCGCCTTTCGTGGCGCGCGTGCCGTCTTCCACGTCGATACGAATCGTGACGTGCGGATCGAGCTGACGAAACGCCTCGACGGCGAACGCGATGCCGGCAATCACCCCGTCACTGCGCGCGATCAGGCTGCTGCGCACGTGGCGGGTGCTGATCACCGTCGCCAGCGTTGAGAGGTCATTCTGCGCCTCATCTTCCGCGAGCGCCGCCCGGACATGTGCGCGGATTTCGTCGGCGGTGAGCGGAAACTCCAGCGCGCGAGCCGACGGACCGCGAATGGCCGGCGTTTCGAGCGGTGTTATGGTGCGCGGCTTGACAGCCGCCCAGGCGCGGGGTGGCGTGGGACGAAGCGGCGGATGATAGTCACTCATTCACCTGGATCCTCGATTCCGACAGGACTGGAAGTCTGAGCACCGCCGATCGCAACCATGCGCTCGATGGCCGTGCGGGCACGCGAGGCGATTTCGGACGGCACGGTGATGCGATGCTGCAGGTGCAGTAACGCGTCGCGCACCTTGGAGAGCGTCGTCACCTTCATGTACGCACAGACCGCCCTATTGTTGGCGGCAATGAAGTGCTTGTCGGGATGCTCGCGGCGCAGGCGGTGCAGAATGCCAATCTCCGTGGCCACGATGAACGTGTCGTTGCTGCTCTGGGCCGGACGCCGGATCATGCCTTCAGTCGACAGAATCTGCACACCCTCGGCGGCGATGGCGCCGGCCGAGATCGCCTCCACCACCGGCGTGGCACAACCGCACTCGGGGTGAATCAGAAACTCCGCCCCAGGATGCTGCGATCGCGTGAGATTGATGTGTTCCGGATCGATACCCGCGTGCACGTGGCACTCGCCCATCCACACATGCATGTTGGCGCGTCCGGTGAGCCGGCGAACGTGCGCGCCAAGGAACATATCCGGCAAGAACAGAATATCGCGGTCGGCAGCGATGGAATTCACCACCTCCACGGCATTGCCGGACGTGCAGCAATAGTCGCTCTCGGCTTTCACCTCGGCGGTGGTATTCACATACGCCACCACCACCGCACCGGGATACTCCGCTTTCCACGCGCGCAACTGATCGGCGTCGATGGTGCTGGCCAGGGAGCAGCCAGCGGCGAGATCGGGCAGCAAGACGGTCTTGTTCGGCGACAGAATCGCGGCGGTCTCCGCCATGAAATGCACGCCGCAGAACACGATGACGTCAGCTTCGGTTTTGGCGGCCTCGCGCGACAATCCCAAGGAGTCGCCGACATAGTCCGCGACGTCCTGAATCTCCGGCCGCTCGTAGTTGTGCGCCAGAATCACCGCGTTGCGCGCTTTCGCCAGCGTGCGGATTTCTTCTGCGAGTGCAGGATCGTAGTGGGCTTCGAGAATGGTCATGGGGCGAGAAGACGGGAGACTGGTCTACCACGTAATGTGCCGATCCTGCCACTTCCGGCGCGTCTTCGGAAAATCGCTGCGGAAGTGCCCTCCGCGCGACTCCTTGCGCATGAGCGAGGCCTCGGTCACAAGGGTCGCCGTGGTGTGCAGGTTGCGCTCTTCGGTCGCGCCCGTCGGGAGTCGTTCACCAATTCTCGCCAGGTGCGCCAGACACCGTCGCAATCCGGGTGCAGTCCGGGCGATCGACGCATGGTCCCACATGACCTGTCGAATCTCGTCGGCTGCCACCTGCGCGGCACCGCGGTCATCGAGCATCGGCACCGTCCACGGCGATTCTTCGGGTTCAGCCAATCCCTCCGGCGTTTCGATCAGGTCGCGGGCAACGCGTTCGGCGAACACCAGTCCTTCCAGCAGTGAATTGGATGCGAGGCGATTGGCGCCATGCACGCCGGTGCGCGCCACCTCGCCCACCGCGTACAGTCGGGACAAACTGGAACGTCCGGCGAGATCGGTCACGACGCCACCCATCATGTAGTGCGCCGCAGGGGTAACCGGGATGGGTTCCTGAGACGGGTCAATGCCCCGCGCGCGACAGATCTGAAAAATGCCCGGGAAGCGTTCGGCAAACGGCACGCCCAGTCTGGTGGCGTCGAGAAATACCGTTCCGTGCGCCATCTGCTCTCGAAAGATCTCACGCGCTACGACATCGCGCGGAGCCAACTCCGCCAATCGATGCCGCTTGGGCATGAAGCGCTGGCCGCGTCCGTTCAACAAGATCGCGCCTTCGCCTCTGACCGCCTCCGAGATGAGGGACAGCGGGTTCTCCGCAGTATCCAGGGCGGTCGGGTGGAACTGTACGAACTCCATGTCGGCGAGCCGCACGCCGGCACGGTGCGCGATCGCGAATCCATCGCCGGTCGCAACCTGCGGATTGGTCGTGTATCGGTAGATCTGACCGCACCCCCCGGTCGCCAATACGGTGGCGTCCGCGACAATCTCCACGGCTCGTCCGGAAATACTGGCACGAACCCCAGCACATCGAACGCCGTCGGCATCCTCCATCAGAAGCAATTCCAGCACGCGGGCCGTTTCGTGCACCGTGATTCCGGTGGACTCGCGCACCTTGGCCACCAGCGTACGCGCCACTTCCGCACCGGTCTGGTCGCCGTGCGCGTGGACGATCCGGTGCCGAGAGTGGGCGGCCTCTTTGCCCAACTTGAAAGCCCCGTTTGGATCGAGATCAAAGCGCGCCCCGGCAGCCTGAAGCTCGCGCACACGGGCCGGACCTTCCTCGACCAAGACCTGGACGGCTTCGGCGTCGCACAGCGCCGCGCCTGCGGCAAGCGTATCACGTCGGTGGAGCTCGGGCGAATCACCAGCGCCCAGTGCGGCGGCAATTCCGCCTTGGGCGTAGGCCGTGGCCGAGTCAAACAGCGAGCGCTTGGTGAGCACCGTCACCGAACCGTGGCCGGAAGCTCGCCAGGCGGTGTGCAACCCAGCGACTCCGCTGCCAACCACAAGGAACCGCGTGCGGATCCGGATAGTCATAGTATTTTGAATCAAAGGACTCTGGTGCGCCGATGCCAGCTGGCGGTCCCGCCCAGGCGCATTCTCTCTTTCCTCTCAGGAGTCGCAGTCATGCGTTTGTCGTTCGCGAGCGGTGCCTTGACCGCCGGTCTTCTGGCCGGTTTGGCGACCGCGCCCACCGTTCTGTCGGCCCAACCGGGTGGCGTCGCCCCCGCGTGTCCGCTCGACGCCAATAGTCCCAAGGAACTGGCGGTGCTGGAGCTGCAGGTCCAGCGCGCCCGCGGCGCGACCACGCCCGAGATTCGTCAGTCGGCATTGAGGACGATCATGAAAGAGCTGGATACGAAGCCCGAGCGCTTCGCCAAGAATCCGGCGGGCTTCAACCTCCGCATGGTTCAGGCGCTGTCGATGTGGGCGCTCGAGCCTGGCGTGGGGAGTACCCCCACGCGCGCGTCGCTCGGATTCATCACGAATCCCACCGAGTCGATGGACGTGGTGGTGAAGCTCGACGAGGCATACAAAGCCATCGTCGCGGCACTCCCCGCCTGCGAAAGCGACGTAAAGTCGCTTCGCCAGAACGATGTGTGGCTGGCAGCCACGCGCAAAGCGCTCGATGCGTCGAATGGCGGACAGCTGGACACCGCGGACTACTATGCGAAGCGGTCGCTGCTGCTTTCACAGGACAGCCCCTATCCGCACTACGTGTTGGCCAACGTCGCCAATCAGCGCAAGGATCGCGCGGGTGCGATGGGGCATTGGAAACAGGTGATCTCCCTGTCCGGATCCGATACCAGCTATCGCGATCTCAAGAATGGGAGTCTGTACCTGCTGTCCGTCAATCAACTTGAGGCAGCGGAAGCCGCGAAGGGAGCCGAACAGCAGGCGTTGGCGAAAGAAGCGGCCGTAAATTTCAAGGCGCTGCTGGCGGCGACGCCGGATAGCCCAGACGCGCCGAACATCATGACCTCCTGGGCCGACGCGCTCAAGATGGCCGGCGACTCGACCGCCATTCAAGGGATTTACGCGGACATGCTCGCCAAGCCCGCTGGGTACGGCGATGTCGCGCTCACGATGGCCGCCGTGATTGCCACGCGCGTCAACAGGCTGGATGACGCGATCAAGCTGAATGAAGCTGCCATCGCGAAGAACCCCAACGCGCGCGACGCGTTGCGCAATCTGGCGGCGACGTACCACGGCAAGGAAGAGTTCCAGAAGATGTTCGAGCCTAGCCGCAAGCTTGTGGCGATCGACCCGAACAATTTTGACGGCTGGATGATGTTCGCCTACGCGTCGCAGGGAATCGCCAGAGCTGTGAAGATGCCCGAAGTGAAGAAGGGCGTCGTCCCAACCGCCGCACAGCGCGCCACGATGGACGCCGCCGCCGCCGAGCGGAAAGCATGGAACGACTCGACGGTGAAGTACATGACGTATGCGGATGCCCTTCCGGTGCGGGTGGACGTCGCCGCGTTCCAGCGCGGCACCAAGGATGTGTCGCTCAAGCTGCAGTTCGATCATCAGGGCGCGACCGACGGCACCTATTCAGTCACCGTTGAATTTCTTGATGCCGCGGGTGCCGTGGTCGGCTCCGCGACGGCGCCGGTGGGACCGCTCAAGAAGGGTGAGACGAAAAGCGTCGACTTCAAGGCGACGGCGACGGGCGTGTCGGGCTATCGCTACAAAGCCATCAAATAGCGCTTCCATCTGCTCTGCGGCAGCGCATCTCCGATGCGCTGCCGTCTTGAGACCGTTGCCGGTCAGCAGGGGGCTTTTCGCGCGGTGGCGCGCTCACGAATCGGCA
>JBEBIR010000272.1:0-5449 GCA_040080315.1 Gemmatimonas sp. | reverse complement strand
ACGCGCGTGCGCGATGGCCTCCTCCCCCGGATGCATCGCCGCATGCACCACAGCGATCTGTCGCGGATGGATACACAACTTGGCGCCGAAGCCCTGACGCAGCGCGCGCTCCACGTCTCGGGTCACCTGCGCATCGTCGTGGTAGGCAACCGTTACGCCATCGACAGGCGGCGGCAGTTCGGCCAATCGAGATGCCAGCACCAGTTGCGCACGGTACGTCGCCAGTTCGCTTTCCTGCGCATCCGCGTTGATGCCCAGATCGAGTTGGATGTCGAGACTTCCGAATACCAGTCGCACCACGCCGCGCACGCTGCCAATGGCGGTCGCATTCGTGAGGCCCATCGCGGTTTCGATCAGCGGCCAGATGCCGACGGCAGGCAATCCCTGCAAATCGGTTGGATGCTCACACTTGGGCACCATGACACCGTGCACCGCGAGGTCGCGGATGGCCGCCACGTCGGCGTCAAACCACGGCGTATTGCGCGCGTTCACACGCACCAGTCGCAACGGGCCCGGACTGATTGCGGGCTGACGCAACCACGCCTGCACCGCGTCGCGCGCTGACGACTTGGCGAACGCGGCGACCGCATCTTCCAGGTCCAGCACGATAGCGTCGGCGCCACTGCTGACAGCCTTGTCAAAACGCTCGGGACGATCGCCCGGTACGAACAGCAGCGTACGCACACTCATGGCAACAGGCGCTCCACGCGCGACCAGTCGGTAAGGGACCACACGCGGTCGATGACGGCCGTCATTTCGGCGTCGCTCGCCCCTCCGGCATACGCGGCCAGCTCACGCGCCTTGTTCGCGATCTCCGATCGGCTGAGCGTGTTACCGGGATCGCCTCGTGGTTCGTCCACACGACCCTCCAGCACCCGACCGTCGGTGGTACGCACGGTGACCCTGCCAAGCCAACGCTTGGGATACGCGGCATCAACTTCGACATCCAGCTCCATGCGCACCTTCTCACGCAGCGTTTTCACTCGAGAATCCTGATAGTGCGTATCGAACTCCGCCAGACCCGCGCGATCGAACAGGGCGATCATCGCCAGCACGGAACCCATCGAGAACTTGCTCTGGTGCACCGTGCGTGGATTGGTCACCTGACCCAGCACATCGATCGCCCCCTGATGCACATGCGCCGTGATCTCGGCCAAGTCGTCGGCGCGCAACGCATGCGTGCGCATCACCTGCTGCAACGCATCGGCCGCGGGATGCGTGTGCCGACACGACGCGTGATACTTGAACGACGTTTCCAGAAGCGCCCACCGATGTCCCAGCCCGTCCGTCAAGCGACGCGGATCGGCATCGGTGGACATCCCCGCCGCCATCCCCTGCGGTCCCTCGAGAATGTGTCGCGCGCCGGTAAATCCGTCGGCCGCGAGATAGGATGCGGTCAATCCGTCGGCCGCGGCCTTCGCCGTGTGCAACTGCTTGCTGTCGGCGGCGTCGCGCAGGAATTCCCACAGCCCCGCCGCTTGCGTTCCGGCCGATCCAAAGGCGTGGAGCATGCGGCTTTCGTGAAGCTTGAGCATTTGCCCAACCGCGGCGGCGGCAGCCACGGTGCCAGCCGTGCCGGTGGTGTGAAACACCTTGTAGTGCGAACGACCGAGAAACTCGCCGATGCGAATGCCCACTTCATAGCCGACCACGATGGCGGTCAGCAGATCCTTGCCCGACGCCCCCACGCATTGCGCCACTGCCAACGCGGGTGGAATCACCACCGCACCAGGATGAAACACCGAACCATTGTGCACATCGTCCTGTTCGGCGATATGCGACGCAGCGGCATTCACCATCGCGGCAAACAGCGGCGTCGTGTTGCCGCGCGTCGTCAGGATTTCTGATCCGCCCTCCCCCTCGCCGCGCACCGGACCCATGGTCGCCGCGAATCGGGCAATGCGTTCTACCGCCGGCGCGTTGCGGCCGGCCAGCGACGATCCAATCCAGTCCAGAAACAGCTCTTCCGCGCGTCGCACCACCGCCTCAGGCAGGGCTTCGAATCGCAGCCCTGCCGCGAAGCGCGCGAGCACTACGCTCGGAGACTCGCCGGCGTTCATGCGCGCTCCGTCATGCGCGTCACGAGATCAAAACGACCGCGGCAGACCCAGCACATGCTCGGCGACATAGCTCAGGATCAGGTTGGTGGAGATCGGCGCCACTTGGTACAAGCGCGTCTCGCGAAACTTACGCTCGACATCGTACTCGCAGGCGAAGCCGAACCCTCCGTGGAACTGCAGACACGCGTTGGCCGCCTCCCAACTGGCTTTGGCCGCCAGATACTTGGCCATGTTGGCCTGGGCGCCGCACGGCAGATGCGCGTCGTACAAGCGACACGCCTCCCATCGCATCAGGCTTGCCGCTTCCACCTCAATGTGCGCCTCGGCAATCGGAAACTGCACGCCCTGGTTCTGCGCGATCGGCCGGCCGAACACCACACGGTCCTTCGTATACTTCGTGATGCGATCGATGAACCAGTGCCCATCGCCGATACATTCCGCCGCGATCAGTGTGCGCTCGGCGTTCAGCCCGTCGAGGATGTACTTGAATCCCCTGCCCTCCTCACCAATCAAGTTCTCGACGGGGATCTCCAGGTTATCGAAGAACAGCTCAGCGGTTTCGTGGTTGACCATGTTGCGAATGGGCCGCACGGTCAGCCCGTTGCCGATTGAGGCCTTCAAGTCCACCAGAAACACTGACATGCCTTCGCTTTTCTTCGCGACGTTGGCCAACGGTGTCGTGCGAGCCAGCAGGATCATGAAGTCGGAGTGCTGCACGCGCGAGATCCAGACCTTCTGCCCCTTGACGATGTAGCGGTCACCGCGCCTGACGGCCGTCGTCTTGATACCAGTCGTGTCCGTTCCCGGGGTTGGTTCCGTCACCGCCATCGACTGCAGGCGCCATTCGCCAGACGCGATGCGAGGCAGATAGTGCTGCTTCTGCGTCTCGCTGCCGTGACGAAGCAGCGTGCCCATGTTGTACATCTGACCATGACACGCACCGGAGTTGCCTCCAGCGCGGTTGATCTCTTCCATGATCACCGACGCTTCAGCCAGTCCCAGACCCGAGCCGCCATACTCCTGAGGAATGAGTGCGGCCAGCCACCCCGCCTTGGTGAGCGCCTCAACAAACGCCTGTGGGTACGCGCGCTCTTCGTCAACCTTGCGGTGATACTCATCGGGAAACTCCGCGCACAACGTGCGAATCGCGTCGCGTATGTCCTGATAGTCAGTGGCGTGCGTCATGACCTGTTCTCGTTCATTCAATGGTGGCCGACGCCTGCACGGCTGGTTGGCCCAGGGGATCGAGCGCCCAGAGTCGGTAGTTCGTGCTACTGTCAGCGTGTCCGTGCACGCTGAATGGCGCCGTATCGAACAGTGGACGCTGCGCCTTGAAGGTGAAAGTCCGCACTCTGGCCTCCGGCTTCTCCCGTCGTAGCAGATCCAACAGCAACGTCGCAATGAGCGGGCCGTGCACGACCAGACCCGGATAGCCCTCCACGTCGGTGGCATGGCGACGGTCGTAGTGGATGCGATGACTGTTGAAGGTGAGCGCCGAGTAGCGAAACAGGAGCACAGGATCGGGCGTGATTGCGCGACTGAACGTCGATGGCGCAGCGGTCTCGGTGGGCGCCGCCGCGGTCGCGCTGCCTGATGATGGCAACGTACGATACACGAGGTCCTGCGATTCGCTGATTGCCAACCCGCGCGGCGTGAACGTGTCGTGCTGTACGGTGATAAACACCAGTTGACCAGACGAACCGGTCTTTTCAATCACGTCGACAATCCGCGACACGCGCCGTACTGACTCACCCACTCGTGGCGCATGCACAAACGTTACTCGACTGCCCGCCCACATTCGTCGAGGCAACGACAGTGGCGGCAGGAACCCCCCAAGTTTCGCATGTCCATCGCTGCCCACGTCGCGCATGGCGGTACGGGGAAGGAAGTACAGCCAGTGCCACAGCGGTGGCAGGGCGTCGCCCTCGCGCGGCGTCGGGTCATCGCGATCGAGCGTGGCCGACAATGACACCAGCGGTGCGATGGTAATCGTGTCCTCGGCCACCTGCTCCCGACCGATCCAATCGAGAATGTTGACTCCTTCGTGCGACATCACACCACACCCGCCGCGTGCAGGTCGGCGATGCGCGCGCTGTCGCAGCCGAATTCGGCGAGGAGCGCATCGGTGTGTTCACCAAGCGCCGGGATCGGATCCATGCGTGTCTCGTACCGATTGTTGGGTGCGGGTGGTCGGAGCGCCGCGATTGGACCGCCCGGTGAGAGTACCGTGGTCCAGCACTCGCGCGCCACCAGTTGCGGATGCTGCCACAGGTCTGCCGGGCTGTTGATGCTGGCCGTGGCGATGCCCGCTGCGGTCAGTCGCGCCTCAGCCTCGTTGGCGGTGAGACTGGCAAAGCACGCGGTGATCCTGTCATCGAGTAACGCGCGGTTCTCGGTGCGAACCGTGTTGTTGGCGAAGCGCGGATCATCGGCGAGTTGCGGATCGTCGAGCACGTTGACGCAGAACCGCCGCCATTCCCGCTCATTCTGTATACCCAGCAACAGCTGTTGGCCGTCGCCCGCGCGCGCCGGACCGTACGGTGCAATGCTTGGATGCGATGCGCCGCTGCGCGGTGCCGGCGTTTGCCCGTCGTGTGTGAAGTACATCGGATTGCCCATCCATTCGACCAGGGTCTCCAGCATCGAGACGTCAATGCGTGAACCCTGACCCGTGCGACCGCGCAACAGCAGCGCATTGAGTATTCCCGCATACGCGTACATCCCGGCGCTGACATCCGCCGCGGAAAATCCGGCGCGGGCCATCATCTCGCCGTCGCCAGTGGCCGCCACCAGTCCCGCTTCGGCCTGCACCAGCAGATCGTAGGCTTTCCTGTCGCGGTACGGGCCAACGTCGCCGTACCCGGAGATGTCACAGACAATGAGCCTGGGATGTTGCGCGCTCAATTGGTCGAAGGACAGCCCTAACCGGTTTGCGGCTCCCGGGGCCAGATTCTGTACCAGGACATCGGCATGCTGAAGCAGCGCGTCCAGCACCGGCCGCGCCAAAGGATGCTTCACGTCCAACGTCAGACTTTCTTTTGAGCGGTTGGCCCAGACAAAGTAGGACGATTGCCCCAGCACTCGCGTATCGTACGTACGGGCAAAATCACCGACTTCTGGTCGTTCAATCTTGATCACGCGGGCACCCTGGTCGGCCAGGTGGCGTGTGCAAACCGGCGCGGCGACTGCATGTTCCAGCGCCAGCACGGTGATGCCATCCAGGGGTCGTAGTGACATGTGCTTTGCTTGTGTCTGCGGGACTACGGGGGAGAGAGAGACATGGAGAGAGAGTTGAACGGAGAGGGCGCGGAGTGGTTCTCGCGGAGTACGCGGAGCTTCGCGGAGATCGCGGAGCAAAACCAAAGACTTTTTTGTTGGTCTCCGAGTGC
>JBEBIR010000271.1:0-5452 GCA_040080315.1 Gemmatimonas sp. | reverse complement strand
ATGCCGTAGGGATTCTCGTTCGACGCCAGGCGGATCGGCCCGTCGGCACGACGCGCGGCGGAGATCTCGCGTTCGTGCGCAAGGAAGCCGTCGGCCGTGGTGAGGCCGTTCACCACCAATGGTGCCGCGGCGTCGGGCTCGAGCGCGGGCAGGAACGCCGGCGAAATCGTCGTGGCGGCCAGCGCACTCCCGGCGGCAAGTCCAGACGATTTGAGCCACTGGCGACGGGAGACAGCAGACGGCTGATACGTCATGGATGGGGTCCTCGAAGGCGGGGCGACCAAGGTCCGGAGATTTCCCGGAGCGCGCGAGACGCTGTAGAATACGGCGCGCCCGACAATTGCGCGATGTCGAATATCAGCGAGGGTTGGCGGTTGCCTTGGCCAGCAGCCCAAGGGTCGGTGCCTCGTCCATGGCATCGATGGCATCCAACAGTCGCTGTGCGCGATCGCGGCCAAGCACTTCGCAGGTTTCCTCGATCAGCTTCTCCCGCACCATCGCCATCCGATTGGGGTCACCGGCCATCCCGTTCGGCACGATCTGCTCGGCGGAGAGTACCCGCCCATCGGCGAGCGTTACCGTGACGCGCCCCCCCATTCGCATTGACAGCTTGCGTAGGTCGCCAACCTGATTCACGCGTGGCTGACCCGTACTCGACAGCCGGTTCACCACGCTGCGCTTCCAGCGATCGATGAAGAAGCGGCGGTCCACAGCGGGTAGTAGCATGAGCCGACCGATGTCGGCGAGACCGATCGCGCGCACGCTACCAAACATCCGTCGAAAGGCCGATGAGGTGCGATAGTACTGCAGCATGTCAGCGGAGTTTCCGCCCCCCTGGGGCATGGCGTCTTCGATGCCGCGCAACTGGTGAATGGTGAGCGTCCAGTCATGTACCAAGCGACTTACGGCCTCGAGACGATGAATGCCCGGCACCATCTCGGCGAAGGCGGCCGGCTGAAACTGTCGTCCGCGCAGTTCACCGACGGTGAGCGCGGCCGCCACCGAGCGCAGGATGGAGAACTGCACGTTGACCGGCGTCAAGACACCCGCCTCGTGCGGCCGCGCGAGTCGTTCGAGGATCAGCGCCGGAAGCTGCGTGGCGATCTCAATCGATCGTACCGCATCCAGGTCAAATCTCGGATCTCGTCGGATCGTCAGCGCCGCGTCCACCGTGCCGGCGGCATACGCGCAGGCAGAGTATCGCTTGAAGGACAATGCGTGTGTGCACCACACCTCCCCGAACTGCACGTACGGACTCTCGACGACCTTGTGCATGGTGAACTGCCGGTAGAAGCCGGCAGAATGCTCGACGACATCAACGGCCGCGCTGAGTCCTGCTTGCGCCAAGAAGGCAGCGCGGACGCCTTCCACGACCGAGGGAGCCGCCGACAAGACCTTGGTGTCCGGTGAATACATGCCTGGATGCAGTGGCACGTCCGGTTGTGTCATCGCGATCGCGAGCGCAGTCGCGAAGTGTGTTCGGTCGAGACGCAGCAACACGCCTGCCGCGGCCGCGGCGGCCAGGCGCAGCAGATACGAGCGCTGGTGGCCATGACGCACCTCGGCCGATATCGACCACCCCAGGCGGCCGCCGATCTCATTGGCAACGATTTGCGCGCGCAACACGTCAGCGCCGGAAGCACCCAGTCGTTCGCCTAGCGTCAGCGGTACGACAACCGACGCTGGACCGAGATGGCCGCGGTAATGGAAGTCGTCAAGCTCCAGGGCATTCGCGTACACCGCATGAAGAAATAGCGCGTCATTGAGCGCCAGTTGGTCGCCGTCCGGAATCACCGTGCATGGGCCCGGCGTGGCCGACTGACGTACAGCGGACCGGACGTTCAGTCCCGCTTGCGACGCGGCACCCGCGACGATGGCCGCGATGATGTTGGCGACCTGCATCTTCGACAGGTCGATCACGTCGGGCGGCGCGTCGGAAAGCCGAAATCCCACTGCCCAATCGGCGGCCTGCTCCAGAAACGCGGGCGACCGTACCATCACGTCAGCGCGCGTGTGGTCGCTGCTTCGAAGCGCGAATAAATGAAGCCGCGGTCAGCCTGCTGCAACTCGGTACTGAGCGCGGCATTCACCAAGAAGGCGGGATCGTCGGCCAGGCGACGCGGTGCGAGAAGATTCCGCAGCGACAGGCGCGCACCTGGCTTGGCCACGCGAAGAATTTCGCGTTTGGTCTGATCGAACACCGCGGGCGGGCTGTATTCGAAGACGTTCGAAAGCGCGAACCCGTCAACCGAGCGATCGCCAAGCTGTGCGAGCGCCTCAGATACGTCGGCCGTGACCAGTCTGACGCGGTCCAGACGCGCACGAATGGTCGCGAAGTGCTCCGCACGCAGGTAGGCCGGCATCTCAATCTCATTGAGGTACGCGCCGCGAAGAATTTGCGCGAGAAAGTAGTTCGTACGCGCCGGCAGTTCGCCGATCGCATGTTCCGCCAGCCGACTGAAATGCGATCCGGCGTCGCGTACCGACCCATCAGTGAACCATGATGGGTCGAGTTTTCGCCCGAGGACCGCACGCGAGCAGCCAATGCGAATCAGCAGGCGCCACGCGAGAGAGTTCCACTCGCGATCGAAGTAGGCACGCTGCTGTGCGGCGTCGAGCCGAAAGAGTGCCTCGATGCGCCGTCGGCCCACCACGACGCCGATGAGTCGGCGCAGCATGGCGTGATACTGCTCGAAGCCACCCTGCACGAGCAGGCCACGGTCGAACCACTCCAAATGACCGTCCCAGTACGCTCGTGCGTCGTCGCTGAGGTCCGGACGCACGCGGGTGTAGTACGCTCTGCGATCGCCGACGGTCGTCCGCACGCCCAGAAACTCAAGCAGGTCCGCGTGCTCGAGCCTCCGGATGGCGGCCATTTTCAGCTCCATCAGGAAGTTCTGGAGCGGATTCAGATCCACAGCGATGATCTCACCTGGGTCCTCAAGCAGCAGGCCCAGGACGTTGTCGCCACCCGACGTAATGGCCACGAGTCGGTCGCCTGCGCGAGGTGACAATGCGCGGACATCGCATGCTGGATCCTCCCACGATTGCGTGAACATCAGACGACCCCCATAGGGCACGGGAACCGCGCGACGGTCAGGCAAGGGCGATGTCGGCATGAGAGTTGGTCAAGGAGAGATGGTTGTCAGGCGACCATGAGCCGAACGGCGCACCGAAAACCGTCGACCAAAATGTTGATCGGGGAAATCGCGGCAGCATGTCGAGTAGTGGGTCGTTCCCGTCGAGGTTGATTTGGACGACGTGACGTCCCGAGTCGACGGCGGCGTGAAGCGTCGAGCAAACGAGCGCGCGCACCAGATCAGGATTCGACGCCACGAGTGCGAAGCCGCGCGACGCCCACGTTCGCAGGACGCCGCCGCGTGGCGGCAACGCCACGCCACGTCCGATCATCCCTGCGGCGCGTGAAAAGAGGCGCAGCGGCAGATCGCGCGGCTGGTAACGCAGAACACGGATGCGACGCACGGACTCGCCGTCCCACAATCGCAATGCGCCGAGTGGTCTGCCAACGGAATCGCGCGCGATCCATGCGGTGCTGCGCGTGGTCAGATCCAGCGCCGCGGAGGCTTCCACCGCGCCACCTCGCCACGCTGATGGTGTCGATGATAGCAGTTGCCCGAGGACGTGCGTGTCGGCTGGCGAGGCTTGCGCGACGACCCAGTGTCGGCTGGTTCGCCGCAGGGGACGGCATGCGACGTAGTGCACACTCGCGTATCGACGACGCATGGTCAGCGACGGAAGACCAGCACGTCCATGAACCAGCGCCGTCGCGACGTGATTCTCGCCGCCGATCAGGCACGACACCCACATGACGCCCGCCGCGGAGAACGCTTCTCGCACCGCGCCAAGCAACTGCCATGCAGCGCGCGTGCCGCGCGCGAAGTCGGCGACACGAAGATCCACCACTTCTCCCACCACGATCTCCTGGCCCGGCGATCCGGTAGCGTGCCAAAGCGCGGTAGCGGTTCCTGCCAAGTGATCACCGTCGAACAGCAGGAATGTGCGCGACGACCCGCGTAGCGCGAGCAAGGCGAAGAAGTCAGGACCGCGATCGAACACAAATGCTGTGCCCGCCGACATCGGCGTGCGCTGAAAGAACGCGATGAGCTGTGCGCCGTCGTCCGGCGTCGCCTCACGGATCTTCATGGGGCCGGCCATAGTCCATCGTGATTGAAGAACGGCGCAAGGACGAACCCGTGCGCGGCAGCGAGCGTCCAGATCTCGTCGATTCGATCTGCGGTGATGTTGCCGCGTCCCTGCGAGAATGGCTCGTAGCGCCCGGCAACCGCCAGCAGCAGCCCTTCCAACATGCATCCGTGCCCGACGTAGTCCAGCGGGAACGCATAGAAGCGCTCCAGCATACCGTCGTCGCTCCAGAAACGCCCCAACGAACGGCCAAGGCCTCCGTGGAACAAGTGCGGTCGCACGTGCGAGCCAGGACGCAGATTCTTGGGGTACCCGGCATCGCAGATGAGCGCATCGTGTCGAGCCAGAGACAAGTCGAACGCCGCTTCGCTGGTACTGGCGACGGAGACGATCACATCGGCCTCGCCGAGCGCCGCCGACAGGTCCGCGACAGCGACCGCGTTCGTCCCACCGTGGCGCAGCGCCTCGACTGCTGTGTCGAGTCGACCCTGAGGACGCGCTGCGAGCAGCAAACGCTGCACGCGCGGTCCGAGCCAACGCGCGCACGCCGAGCCCACGTCGCCCGTGCCACCTATGACCAGGCATGTGGCACGCTCCAGCGACAGCCCGAGTTGGCCTGCCGCCCGCTCGACGCCATTCACGACGAGCGCGGCGGTCAGTGAATTCCCGGTAGTGAACACCACGCGATCGCTCAGGCCCTGGAGGCCGCCTTCAAGCAAGATCGAGGTGAACCCGCCCAGCGATGCGATACGCGCACCTTCCCGTTCGGCGACGCGCGCCGCGGCCTTCACCTTAGTCAGCATCGAGCGAACCGACATGTGCCGCAGTTCGTCCGGTGTGATGAAGGTGTCGATATACACGCCGCGCACCGGCGCATCAGCCAACAGGCTCCGCACCTGCACGCGACTCACCGTCCGCGCCGGAATCCACGGCACGATAGAGCGGATGTCGCCCAGCGACACCGGTTCGGAGTCGCGGGGCCGCAACGAGCGCACGATGGTGGCGATCTGGTCCCAGCTCTCCTGATGCCCGAGCAGGGCGAAATCGACACCGTCACCGAGTGCGGCCGCAGTCACATCGGCAGCCGAGCAACCCAAGCGAGACTGCGCTCACCGCGTACGCCGATGCGATCGAGAATGCTGAGATAGTTGTTCAGCGCGCGCCCACGCATGGATTCGCGGTCCAGCCCCACCACCGGCAGCGAGCCCTTCACGCACTCGCCGTGACAGAGGCCACAAGTCGGCAACGTGTCCTTCGCACCGAGCATCTCGGCCAGCGTCGTCATGAT
>JBEBIR010000270.1:0-5472 GCA_040080315.1 Gemmatimonas sp. | reverse complement strand
CTTGAGAACATCCGCACGTCGCTCGCGGCGGGCGGCGCCACCATGCAGGATGTCGTCGAATGCACGGTGTTCCTCACCAGCATGGCTGACTACGCCGCGATGAACGCGGTGTACCTCGAGTTCTTTCGCGTCGATCCACCGGCGCGCGCCACCGTTTCGGTTACGGCGCTGCCGCGCCCCGCGGCGCGCGTCGAGATCAAGTGCAGCGCGCTGATCCGCCGATCCTGACGGACGTCTCCACACGATGAGCGTGGCCATGACACAAAGTACCGCGCCTGGCGGAGTCCGATCGACGCCGATTGGGAGTGTGCTGCTCGCGTTGGCGCTGCTCGCGCAGGACGCGCGCGTTACCACGGCGCAGTCGGCGCCGCCGCGGGTCATCGCCGACGGTGAGACCTTTGTCGGCGTCTTGCAGCGCGCTCCGGTGGCGACATCGGTGTTCCGGGGGATCCCGTATGCCGCGGCGCCGGTGGGCGACCGGCGCTGGAAACCTCCAATGCGACGGACCGCCGTGCGGGGCGTTCAACAGGCCACCGAGTTCGGCTCGGCGTGCATGCAGGATGACGCGGAGTCGCGGTGGGTGTCGCAGATCTATTCGACGTTCGGACACGCGGGCAGCGCGCCCACGGTGGATCTTCGACCGAGCGAAGATTGTCTGTTCCTCAATGTGTGGTCCGCATCGGTTGGCGATCGTCAGCCGTTACGCCCGGTGATGGTGTGGATCCACGGAGGCTCGAATGTGATGGGCTCGGGACGTTCATCATGGTACGACGGAACGCACCTCGCCCAAAATGGCGTCGTGGTGGTGACGATCAACTATCGCCTGGGGTTGTACGGGTTCTTCACGCATCCGGCGCTGAGCGCCGAATCGCCGCACGGATCGTCGGGCAACTACGGATTGCTCGACCAGCTCGAAGCGCTCCGCTGGGTGCAGCGCAACATCGCGCAGTTTGGCGGTGATCCGACCCGTGTGACGGTGTTCGGCGAGTCTGCCGGCGCTATCGACATCCTGCACTTGCTGACATCGCCGTTGTCGGAGGGACTGTTTCACCGGGCCATCGTGCAGAGCGGTACGGTGTTTGGTGGTGTCCCCCGTCGCGTGCAGGCCGAACGCGGCGGGGTGGCCTTGGCGTCGGCGCTGGGCATCGCGGACTCGACATCAAACATCGCGGCGCTGCGCGCTGTGCCGGCATCGCGCCTCACGGCGACGTTGCGCGACGTGGTCGGCGTGTCGCTCGGACCGGTGGTGGACGGCTGGGTGCTTCCCGATGTGACCGGTCGCGCGCTCGAGCAATCGCGTACGGTGCGCGTCCCGTTGCTGATCGGCAGCAACGCGCGGGAGATGACCACGCTGCGCACGTTGTTGCCGCGATTCGACCGGACGGTGGAGGGCTACCGCAAGTACCTGCAGACGATGGGGCTGTTTGCGGGAGCGATCGAGAAACAGTATCCGGTGACGAGCGATGCGGCGGTCGAGCCCGCGTTGATCGATCTGTTTACTGACTTCGTATTCACGTGTAGCGCCCGATTCGCGGCCAGGGCGATGGTGTCCGCGGGCGCGCCTGCCTGGCAGTACGCATTCACCCGCGTCTATCCGAAGGGTGAGACATTGGGCGCCTATCACGGTATGGAGATCACCTATGCCTTCGGCGTGATCGACCCGCTGTTGCCACGCACCGACGTGGACGCGCGATTGTCCAATTCCATGATGCGCTACTGGACGCGCTTTGCCGCCACCGGCGATCCCAATGGCGACGGACTGCCGGCGTGGCCGACCTATCGGAAGGAAACCGATGTGCATCTGGATCTCGGTGATGACGTTCGCACGGGCTCGGGCCGCAAGGCCGAGGCCTGCGCGATTGCGGACATGGCGAATCGTGTGCAGTGGGGAGCGCCAACAAAATGACGCAACGCGTGCGGCTCGCCCAAACGGTGCTGTTGGCGATGATCGTACTGGCTGCGGTGCTGCATCCCGCGCACCTGCGTGCGCAGGCCACGACGCCCTCGGCATCGCGACAAGTCGGCCCGATTGCCGTGTTTCTCGATTGTCGCTCAGGGTGCGATGGGGATTTTTTTCGCACCGAGATCACCTATGTGAACTGGGTGCGCGACCGGCAAGCCGCGGACGTGCACCTCTTGATCACCGACCAGGATGCGGGTGCGGGCGGTGACGAGTACACCCTGGCCTTTATCGGCCTTCGGGGGCTGGCGGGTCGCAGCGACACGCTGACGTACACGACCAATCCCACGACCACGGATGATGAGCGGCGTCGCGGTTTGATGCAGACGATGGCGTTGGGACTGGTGCAGTTCGCCGCGCGATCAACGACCGGACCGTTGCTTCGCGTGACGGCGGCATCGCCAAGCGCTCAAGACGTATCGCAGCAAACTTCCATGAAGAATGATCCGTGGAATGCCTGGGTGTTCGAGGTCGGGCTCAATGGTTCACTCAACGGCGAACGCGCGTACAAGGGCAGGGACTTGGAGATGCAGCTCGAGTCCCGCCGGGTGACCGCGCAACAGAAAACCAACTTTGAGTTCGGGCTGTCGTACCGTGACAACGCGGCCACCGTGCAAGAGCTGGACAGCCTTGGCGTCGTGCTGTCAGACACGACGTACAAGAACATCCAACGGGACTGGCGGGTAGAGCTGTCGCAAGTGTTGAGCATCAACGACCACTGGTCGGCTGGTGGAGGGCTTGAGCTGGTGTCACAAACGTTTCGGAATCAGAACCTGCGGACGATCGCGCGCGTCGCGCTGGAATACAACATTTTCCCGTATGTCGAGGCGACACGACGCGAGCTGTCGTTTCGGTATGGCGTTGCTCTCGTGTCATACCGGTACGCCGACACGACCGTGTTCGACAAGATCCGCGAAACACTGCCTATGCACTTTGTCGAAGCGAGTTATCGCACGCGGCAACCATGGGGATCGGCCAACGTCAACTTCCAACACAGCAACTTCCTTCCCGAGGCGTCCAAGCGCACGTCTCAGATCAACGGGAGTTTCAGTGTGCGTATTTTCAAGGGGCTCAATCTGAACGCCGGCGGCGGATACGAGTGGATTCGCGATCAGGTATACCTGCCGAAAGGTGAGCAGAATGCCGTGGACGTGTTGCTGCGTCGGCGCGCGTTGCTCACCGGCTTCCAGTACTTCTCCCATTTCGGCGTGAGCTACACGTTTGGGTCGATCTACAACAACGTTGTGAACCCGAGGTTCTGATGATCTCTGTAACGGCCGTGCTGGGTGTAATCCTCAACGCGCAACTGGTCGCATCGCTCCCGCGTGTGCCGTTGCCCAAGCCGGCCGCGAGCGCGGTGAAAGCCAGCGTGCACCAGAACCGCGTCCCGGCGGGCCAGTTGAGCGGGACGACGCTGCGGCTGGAGCTCGACGTCATCGAGAGTGCGTGGAAGCCGGAAGGGATGGATGATCCGGAGGTGCCGGTGCTCGCATTCGCGGAGCGCGGAAAGGTGCCTACCGTGCCAGGGCCGCTGCTGCGGGTCCGGCAGGGTACCGAGATCATTCTCTCTGTGCGCAACCGCTCTGACTCGGCATTGGTTATCGGCGGTCTGCGACCGATGGGACACACCGGCAGCGACACTGTGCAGCTTGCGGTCGGTGCGACTCGAGAACTGCGCTATCGCCTCGGCGTGGCCGGGACGTACACCTACTGGGGCGCCTTCCGCGGTTCCACGGCGGAAGATCGTTTGTGGAAAGACAGCCAGTTGAACGGCGCGATCGTTGTTGATCCGCCCGGTGGCGCAACAAACGATCAGGTGCTTGTGATCAGCGAGTGGTTTCTTCCCTACGACGTCAACCGACCATTTGAAGTGGTGTCGGTGATCAATGGCAAGGGATGGCCACACACTGAGACGATTACGCTCCGACAGGGAGACTCCACGCGCTTTCGCGTGATCAACGCCACTGCCTTGCATCATCCGCTGCACCTGCATGGCTTCTACTATCGCATCGAGGCCAACGGAACGGGCGTCAAGGATACGCCGGTGCCACGTCTCCAGCAGCACTTGTCCAATACGGACCTGATCGGACCGAGCAGCACGGTCACGTTCAGTTTTCTGCCGACGACGCCAGGGAACTGGCTGTTTCATTGCCATTTTGCCTTTCACGCCGACGAGACGGTGTCGCTCGCTGGCTCACCGCGCGATTCGGCGGCGGCCGCCGCGCTGGAGCACACTGCTCACGGGGCAGCGAGCCCCGCCGACCACGCCATGCGCGGACTCGTGGTCGGCATCAAGGTGACGCCGGCGCCCGGCTACGTGGAAACGTCAAACGCGAATGCGCGCGAGATGCGGCTGTTCGTGCAGAAGAGTCCGGAGCGGCTGATCACGGGTGCACCAGCGTTCGGCTTTGCCTTGCAGAACGGACCCGCGGCACCGGCGCGCGACTCGGTGGTGCTGCCGGGTCCTGTGCTTGAACTCAAGCGCGGACAGCCGGTGCGCATTGTCGTGCGCAACAATCTGGATGAACCCACGTCGATTCACTGGCACGGACTGGAGATCGAAAGTTTCCCCGACGGCGTCCCGCATTGGAGCGGACTCGGTGATCGGATCTACTCGCAGATCGCGCCGCGTGATTCGTTCGTGGCCGCGTTCACACCACCGCGCGCGGGCACCTATCCGTACCATTCGCACTTGAACGACCGCCACCAGATCAGTTCAGGGATGTATGGCGCCGTGATCGTGACCGACACGCCGCGCGACATCACACGGGATCACCTCATTATTGCAGGCGGCGGTGGACCGGAACTGGCGAAGAAGTTTGAGAGCCCATTTGCGCTGGTGAACGGCCGTCGTTTCCCGGCACCGCTGCGCCTGGCAGTTGGCGAGAAGCACCGTTTCCGTATTGTGAGTATTCACCCCGACTGGCGCATCAGCTTCACGCTGCAGAATGACTCGACCGTCGCGCGATGGCGCGCGATTGCCAAAGACGGTGCCGATCTTCCGCCTGCGCTGGCCATTTCGCGGCCAGCGCATGTCGAAATGGGGCCGGGTCAAACGGCCGACTTCGAGTTCTCGCCGCTGCGGCCCGGAACGTGGCGCATGGAGGTACGGTCGGTGGAAACCGGGTGGTTCATCCCACTCTCGGTGATTGTCGAGCCGCCGAAGAAGAAGCGGTAGCATGCACTCACGCCTCGTGCTGGCTGGTGTGCTTGTGAGTAGCTCGTTGCTGTCCGCGCAATCGTCTCCGGCGACGGTGCCGAGTGCGCGGGACAGCGTGGTCGTGCTTCCAACGGTGGCGCTGCCGGTGGAACTCGAACGGGTGCTGCGCGACTACGAGCGTGCCTGGCAAACGCGCAGCGCGAGCGGACTCGCCGCGCTCTTTGCAGCAGACGGTTTTGTCCTGCAACCAGGGAAGGCACCCGTGCGTGGACGGAGTGGCATCGAGGCCGCGTACGCGGGGCAAGGTGGTGCCGAGTTGCGCCTGCGCGCGCTGGCGTTCGCGGCGTCGGAT
>JBEBIR010000269.1:0-5482 GCA_040080315.1 Gemmatimonas sp. | reverse complement strand
GCGGCCATGAGATCGCCTTGCTCCATCTTGGTTGGCTGGCCCGTGCTCGGACCGCCGCGCTGCACATTCACCACCACCAGCGGGATCTCGGCCATCACGGCCAGCCCAATCGCTTCCTGCTTGAGCGAGTAGCCGGGGCCCGACGTAATGGTGACCGTGCATTTGCTGGCGTACGACGCACCAATCGCAAACGCGCACGCGGCAATTTCATCCTCGGCCTGGTGCACCATCCCGCCAACGTTTTCAAACACCTCGGAGAGATAGTGCGACGCCGACGTCGCCGGCGTGATCGGATACATGGCACAGATCTCCATGCCGGACGCCAACACGCCCAACGCGAGCGCGGTATTGCCATTGACCACGATCTGCGGCTCCGTCGACCGCGTGGCGGGAATGTCATACGCGAAATCGAGGTTCGCTTCGGCCCACGCGCGACCGGCATCGAGCAGCGTGATGTTGGTGTCGACCACACGCCTGTCTTTCTTGCCGAACGCGCTCACGATCTGCTCGACCGCCAGCGTCCGGTCCAGATTGTACAACTGACAGAGCATACCCAGCGCGAACATGTTCTTGCCCTTCTTCGCGTCGCCAGCATGCACTCGGCATTCCTGTTCCATCGGCACTTCATACACCTTGTATCCCGCGGTGATGAGCCGATCGTGGGTCTCGACGTACGACGCGACGACGTTCGCGTCGGGGTGGGCGCGCCACATGCTTTCCAGCAGGATGATGCAACCGGGCTTGAGCGCCTTTGCCCGCACGCGTCCCAAGAGCACCTGCTCGTTGAATGCCACAACCAGGTCGGTCTCGTCGCCGCCGTTGGTGACATAGCCGGCACCGATGCGAATGCGATTCCCGCTCGCACCCGCAACACTGCGCGCTGGCGGACGAATCTCCGCCGGGATGATCTCCGTCGTCCAAATGCCATTCCCCATCTGCGCGGCGATGGTACCCATCGACTGACCGCACTTCTGTGCACCTTCGCCGGAATCGCTGATGATCTCGACGATGTGCTCCTGGAGTGTCACACGTTCGAGCGTAGTAGAAGCAATCTGGATCATGTCGCCGTCTGGGTTACGCGCACTCGCGCGAAGTTGCGCTCGCTCGTATCGATGCCGAAAAAGGTCTGAGCGCCATTGCCCGCGGCGCGCACATAGGGAAGCGCCGGATCACGTATGCCGAGATACGACTTCATGCTCAGCGCGGCTTTCCGACCGGCACCCATGGCCTCGATAACGGTAGCCGCACCCGTGACGATGTCGCCGCCGGCAAACACACCGGCCACCGACGTGGCGTGACTGTCGTCCGCATCGATATAGCCGCGCGCGTTCAGTTTCAGCTGCGACGTTTGGCCCATGATGGGATTGGCGTTCGTGCCGATCGCATACACAATCAAGTCGGCTTCGAAGTCAAATTCGCTACCCTTGACTGGCACGGGCCGACGCCGACCCGAGCTGTCGGGTTCGCCCAATTCCATCCGGACGCAGCGCAAACCACGCACCGTGCCTTTGCCGTCGTCCAACACGGACACCGGACTGGTCAGCCAGTGGAACTCGACACCCTCCTGCTCGGCGTGATGCAGTTCTTCCTCGCGCGCAGGCGCCTCGGTGCGCGACCGCCGATAAATGCAAAACACCTTCTCGGCGCCGAGGCGAAGCGATACCCGCATGGCATCCATCGCCGTGTTCCCTGCCCCGACCACGGCGACACGTTTCCCGATGGGAAGCGGCGTATCGAAATCGGGAAAGTCGCGCGCGCGCATGAGATTGCAGCGCGTCAACAGTTCATTCGCGGAGAGCACGCCGTTCAGCGAGTCTCCGGGGATGTTGAGCATGGTGGGATATCCCGCACCCACGCCGATAAACACGGCGTGGAATCCCATCTCGTCGATCATCTGCTCGATGGTGAACAACCGTCCGACGAGCGTATTGCACTCGAACGTCACACCAAACTGCTTCAGATTCGCGATCTCGGCGTCGACCACGGCATTCGGCAACCGGAAATCCGGTATCCCATAGCGCAGCACACCGCCGGGCAGATGGAACGCCTCGTACACCGTCACCTCACAACCCGCTTTGGCCATGTCGGCCGCGCAGGCCATACCGGCCGGCCCTGAACCGACAATCCCTACCTTGAACCGAGTCGGTTCGATGTAGGGAATGTTGACCCATCCTTCCTTGATTGCCGCGTCGCCGACAAACCGCTCGAGTCGACCGATGGCGACGGCCTGCAGCGACTCCCCGACAGTGCAAACGCCCTCGCACTGGTTCTCCTGCGGACACACGCGTCCACAGATGGACGGCAGCAGATTGGTGTCGGTGAGCACATCATACGCGCCGCGAAGATCCTTCTCATTGATCTTCTTGATGAATCCCGGGATGTCGATGCCCACGGGACAGCCGGAGACACACGGTTGGTCGGGACACATCAGACATCGCTCCGATTCGCGAAGCGCCTCCTCGGCGCTGTACCCGTACGACACCTCCTCGAAGTTTTTGGCTCGCCGTTGCGGGTCCTGCTCACGCATCGGCGTGCGTTCCTGAGGAATCGTGCGAATCGTCTTCTTCTTTGCCATCGCTCAGCCTCCCAGCGAGAACTCAGCGAGATCCGGCAACTCGAGCAGATCGCTTTGCGGGGCCGCGCCACGCGCCAACGCGTCGAGCGCGCTGGGACCGACCTGCCGCGTCATCCGGCAACTGTCCGTCCAACGCTCCTGCGCGGCCTTCTCGTCCTTGGTGTGACGCTGCAGGCGTAACATCAGGTCGTCGAAATCGACCAGATGACCGTCGAAGTCCGGCCCGTCCACGCAGCCAAATTTCACCTGATCCCCGACCTTCACCCGGCATCCGCCGCACATGCCGGTGCCATCAACCATGATCGGGTTGACGCTCACCATGGTCTTGATCTTGTACGGTCGCGTGGCGTCGGCACACGCTTTCATCATTACTGGCGGACCGATAGCGACCACTTCGTCAATATCAGGGTGCTTGGCCAACGCGACCCTGATGCCGTCGGTGATCAGCCCCTTCATGCCGGCGGATCCGTCGTTGGTGCAGAGGATCAGTTCGTCGCAGCTGGAGCGAAACTTGTCTTCCCAGAAAACGAGGTCCTTGGTTCGGAAGCCCAACACGGCGATCACAACCGCACCGTTCTCTTTGAAACCGCGCGCCTGCGGAAAGATGGGCGCGACACCCAAGCCCCCTCCCACGCACAGCACCTTTTTCGCGTGCGTCATCGGACTGGGGATGCCCATCGGGCCGACGATGCCGTACAACGACGTGCCGACCTGACATTCCTGCTGCATCTGTTTGGTGGTCTTGCCGACCGCCTGGATGACCAGGGTGACGGTTCCCTTGTCCCGGTCAAAGTCCGCGATGGTGAGCGGAATGCGTTCGCCCTGCTCGTTGAGCATGACGATCACGAATTGTCCCGGTCTGGCGGCCCTCGCCATCAGCGGATGGCGCACCTCCAGCAGGTACGTCACATCGGAAAAGTCTTCGCGCGCTACGATCTCGAAATTCGACACGACGGTCACCTGACAGGCGGATGGTGGTCCTCCGCGTGAAGGCTCGCCGACCGCGCACCCGGTGGCTGTAGGGGATTCCTTCAAGTTCTGTCGGGTGCAGTTAGTGTCTTCAGCGTATTTCCCGTTTTTGGAAAGACGGACGACGGTCTGGATTTCTGTTCGAATCACTCGTCATCGTGCAAGATTCAATCACTCACACTCACGCGAGATTGTTATGCGCACACTGATGCTATTCGTGATGACTCTGCTGCCGCTGTCGTTTGCGCAGGCGCAGAAGCGCGCGATGACCTTTGCGGATCTCTCCGCAGTTCGGGTGGCCGGCGACCCGCAGGTTTCGCCCGATGGCAAGACCATCCTCTACTCGGTGCGAACGACCGACCTGGCCGCGAATAGACGGTCGGGCCGCACCTACGCGATCGCGGCTGCGGGTGGCACACCGCGCGTCTTTCCCGACGACTCCACGGCGGCGAGTGAGGCACGCTGGTCGCCTGACGGAAAGCGCGTGGCATTCGTGGCGCGCGGGGCGCTGTGGGTGGCCGACCCCGAGGGACGCACGCGTCGGTCTATTGCGGCGCTGTGGGGTGGGGTGACGGGCGCCAAGTGGTCCCCGGATGGCACCCGACTCCTGTTCACGTCACGCGTGTTTCCATCCTGTCGTACCGACGCCTGCAATGCCGACTCGGCGAAGAAGGCAGAGGCGAACCCGTCCAAGGCGCGCACCGCCGACAGATTGATGTACCGGCACTGGGATACGTGGGACGACGGGTCGCGGTCGCACCTGTTTGTCGTGACCAGTGATGGTGGCAGCGCGCGCGATCTCATGCCTGGCGCGCGACTGGAGGTACCGCCCGCGCCCTTTGGCGGCGCGGAGGCATACAACTGGTCACCCGACGGTCGCGAGATTGCCTTTACGGCAAAGGCCGAGACGGCGAACGAAGCGTGGGTGACCGATCTGAATGTCTACACGGTATCGGCCGACGGCGGCGCGCTGAACATCGTCACGCAATCGAACAAAGGAGCGGATCAGAATCCCGTGTATTCGCCCGATGGCAAGTACATCGCGTACGCATCGCAGCGACGCGCGGGCTTCGAGGCCGACCGCTGGCGCCTCATGCTGCTCAATCGCGCTACACACACATCGGCCGATCTGCTGCCGTCGTGGGATCGCAATGCCGATGCCGTTCAGTTTGTTGACGCCCGCTCGCTGCTGATTGAGACCAGCGACGCCGGGCGCACCAAGTTGTTTCGGGCGACCATTCCGGCGGCGTTCGGTTCGAACGTGCCGGCGGGTGCCGTTGGCATTGCCGCCAGCGTCGCCGCACCGCCAATTCGGCTTGTAGGAGAGCACAACTCCAGCGCGTTCTCTATCGCAACGACGGCGAGTCCGGACGGACTGCGTACGATTGCGTTTGTTCGCGATGCCATCCACCTGCCACCGGAAATTCACGCCGGACAACTGGCCAGCACCTCCGTTGTGAACTCACGCGCCGTGTCGCACGAGAATGACGCGCTGGTGGCGCAACTCGACATGCCCGTAGCGGAAGACTATCGCTTCGCCGGCGCCGGCGGCGTGTCGGTGCACGGGTTCATCGTGAAACCACCGGGCTTCGATCCGTCGAAGAAGTGGCCCGCGCTGTTGCTCATTCACGGTGGGCCACAAGGCGCGTGGTTGGACAATTGGGGATCGCGATGGAACGTCGAACTCTTTGCCGCTACGGGCGTGGCCGTCATCGCCATCAATCCGCGCGGTAGCACCGGATATGGTCAGGCGTTCGTAGACGGCGTGTCAAAGGATTGGGGTGGCAAGGTGTACACCGATCTCATGAACGGGCTCGACGCCGCACTGGCGCGCAACAAGTGGATGGACTCCACGCGTCTGGGCGCGGCCGGCGGATCATTCGGCGGGTACATGGTGAACTGGATCGCCGGACACAATCAGCGTTTCAAAGCGCTCGC
>JBEBIR010000010.1:0-22894 GCA_040080315.1 Gemmatimonas sp. | reverse complement strand
GCGGAGAACACGGAGCACAACAAAAAAAACGTCTTTGGTTTTGCTCCGCGATCTCCGCGAAGCTCCGCGTACTCCGCGAGAAACGCTCCGCGCCCTCTCCGTTCAACTCCCCCAGCCAAACATCAACATGGAGCGGACCACATGCGCGAACTCGACACGATTTCCGGACTCATTCTCAAGGAAGCGATACGAGCCCATCGAAAGCTCGGTCCGGGCGTCTACGAATCCGTCTACGAGGCAATTCTGGAGCGGGCGCTGTCTCGTCACGGACTCGGGGTCGAGCGGCAGTATCCAGTCCCCATCCAATACGATGAACTCGTATTCGATGAAGGATTTCGAGCGGACCTCCTCGTCGATGGTCGTGTCATCGTAGAGATCAAGTCGGTCGAGAAACTCGCACCCATCCACACACAGCAGGTTCTCACCTATCTGCGGCTGGGCGGTTTTCAGCTTGGACTACTCCTCAACTTCGGTGCCGGGATGCTGAAGGACGGCATGAAGCGCATCGTGAACAGTTACGCGCCAACCAGTGGCTCTCTGCTTAGCGTCAATCGAGAGCCACCCGACCAAGCGCCCGTCGTCAGCGCCTGAACAAGAACGCCGCTGGCTCCAAACGCGCCCCCTTCTCATCGCACACCGCAAACCGACCGCCTGAGTACAGTGTCGCGCCAGCATAGCGACCGTCTTTCGACACTGCGTAGAACTCCAGATCAAACTTCGGTCGGCCGCTCGGATCCAGCAATCGCTTTTCAGTGAGCGAAACCACGCGCTCCAGCACTTTGATCAGCGCCGCCTCGGGCGCCAGACCCTGCCGCATGAACTCCACCGCCAGGAATGAGGCACACGACTTGATGTTCGCTTCACCGCGTCCGGTGCTGCCCGCGGCACCAACGTCGTTGTCGCAATACTGACCCGCGCCGATGATTGGCGAGTCACCAATCCGGCCCGGGACCTTCCAGGCCATGCCGCTCGTCGTCGTGACGGAAGCGATGTCCCCAGTCGCCGTGACCGCGTTCATGTTGATCGTTCCCGTCGTGAACTTGACCTTGATGTCGTCGTCGTGGTCGAGCCACGCATCGTTCGCATTGAGACGGGACTTCCAACGCATCCAATCCTGACGCGATTTCTCCGTGAGCAGATTCTGGGGTGTGAAGCCCATGGCGATGGCGAACTTCCGCGCCCCCGGTCCCACCAACATCACGTGATCGGTGTAGTCCATTACCGCTTTCGCAACCAGAGACGGTGTGGCGATGTCCTCGATGCTGGAGACCGAGCCAGCCCGCTTGGTCGGGCCGTGCATGCAGGACGCATCGAGTTGGACGACGCCCTCCTCGTTGGGCAGCCCGCCGAGTCCCACACTCTGATCAGTGGGATCAAGCTCCTGGATGTTCACGCCAGCGATCACGGCGTCGAGCGGGTCTTCGCCCTTGACGATCTTGTCGTACGCCACCTTCACGCCGCGAATGCCATTCGAGGATGACACCACGAGCGGCCGTCCGCGGAACGGTGCCACGACCGACGCGGCAACCGTCTGCCCGCCGGTCTCGAATGGGGTATGGACGCGGGGCAGGAAGCCGGCGGCGGTCAGCGCGGCAGACTTTTCAAGGAAATCGCGGCGGGAGAGGGACACGGATTGGGGCTCCGGTTCGCTGACGTGTTGAGTGAATGACGCTACGGCGAGGATACCACCGGATGCCCGCCGTCGCGAGGCTCTGTGTGCGAAAGACAGAATGTGTCTACCTTTCGACCTCAATCGTCATCTGGCTGGCATTCAATCCGTTCGTTTTCGCAGACACGCGTCACGCCCAAGGCCCGTTGGTGCATCAGCCTGGCCGTGTTCAGGTCGCGATTGCGGCCCACTTCAAGCTTCTCATGACCACTCCGGCCGAAATCGCCGACTGGCTTCGTACCACCTCGTTTCTCGAAGGCTTTTCCGACGCCCACCTCTGGAAGCTTTCGCGTCACGTCACACCGCACGAGTTGGTCCCTGATGCAACGATCTTTCAGGAAGGGGAGCAGCGGCAGCGTTTTGCCATTCTGATCAGCGGCGCGGTGGCGATCGAGAAGGGTTCTGACGGTCGCACCACGCGTCTGGTGTCCCTGGGCGCCGGAGAAGCGGTCGGAGAAGGTCTGTTGCTTGATGACTCGGAACACGGGACAACCGCTCGAGTCATCATGCCCGGAATGGCCGTGGTCTTGACCCGCGCGCATCTCGAAGACGTGACGCGCGAGGCCCCGCAATTGTATGCAGCCCTGGTAGCGCGTGCCGCGCGCGCCATCTCCATGCGCCTGCGCAAGGCTGACGCCACGTTGGTGGGACGAGGCCGGACCCTCGGTTTCGGCGGGCACCGCGTGCGCACCGAACGCGATCTCCTTGGTGAGCGCGATGTGCCGTACGAAGCCCTGTATGGCATTCAGACGCTGCGCGCCCTCGAGAACTTCCCCATCACGGGCATCGCGCTGCGTGAGTTTCCCATCCTCATCGAAGCCTTGGCGGCGGTCAAGGAAGCGGCCACCGAGACCAATCTCGAACTCGGCCTGCTGGGAACGCAGGAAGCCGATGTGATCATTCGTGCCGCGCGTGAAATCCGAGCCGGTCGGCACCACGAGCATTTTTTGGTTGACATGATTCAGGGCGGCGCGGGCACGTCCACGAACATGAACGCGAACGAAGTCATCGCCAATCGCGCACTTGAGCTGCTCAATCAGCCCCTCGGCCAATACGACGTGATCTCCCCCAACAGTCACGTCAACCTGAGTCAGTCCACGAACGACGTGTATCCCACGGCGGTCCGGATCGCACTGCACAAGAGTCTGAGCATCTTCCGCGCCGAGCTCGCGCGGCTCGCGGACGCGTTCGAAGTCAAAGGGGCCGAGTTCGCGTCGATGCTCAAGATGGGTCGCACGCAAATGCAGGATGCGGTTCCGATGACGCTCGGCCAGGAGTTTCGGGCGTTCGCTCACACCCTTCAGGAGGACGTGGAGCGGTTGGCGGAAGCGCAGTCGTTGATTCGCGAGATCAATCTGGGCGCCACGGCGATTGGTACGGGTATCAATGCACCACCTGGCTATGCGGAACTGGCGGCGCAGAAGCTGGCGATGATCTCGCAGGTGCCGGTGGTAACGGCGCCCGATTTGATCGAGGCCACCAGCGACACCGGAGCCTTCGTTCAGATGTCCGGCGTGCTCAAGCGCACGTCCACCAAGTTGTCCAAGATTTGCAACGACCTGCGACTGCTCTCGTCGGGCCCCAGGGCCGGCTTCGGCGAAATCAACCTGCCGGCGATGCAGCCGGGATCGTCGATCATGCCCGGCAAGGTGAATCCGGTCATCCCTGAGGTGGTCAATCAGGTATGCTTCGATGTGATCGGTGGCGACGTGACCATCACGATGGCCGCCGAAGCTGGTCAATTGCAACTCAACGCGTTCGAGCCCGTGATTGCATACCGGCTGCTGCGCAGCATCGACATGCTGCGAGCCGCCTGTCTGGTTCTCCGGGAACGGTGCGTGACTGGAATCACGGCAAATGCGGATCGCATGCGCACCTTTGTAGAACAATCAATCGGCATCGTGACCGCGCTGGTGCCGGTCATTGGATATGAGATGGCAACAGAGATCGCAAAGACCGCGCTCGAAAGCGGTCGTGGCGTCTTCGATGTGGTTCTCGAACGCGGCGTGCTCACCCGGGCCCAGCTCGACGAGATCCTCAACCCAGCGGCCATGACTGCGCCGCGTTCCGTGAGCTGACTGCAATGTCCTCCTCTGTCCGCCATCCACTTCGTTCACGGCCACGCTTGTCGCCGCGAATTTCGATAGTTCGATATCTCGCGATCGTCGGTGCCGTGGCGGCGTGTGGCGGCGGCGGTGATCCCACTACCGGCCCGGGCCCTGTTTCGCGAGTTGAGGTTTCGGTTGGCAGCGTTACGCTCACGACCATCGGCGGCACGCAGGCCGTGACCGGAACCGCGCGGGACGCGAACGGCACTGCCGTCTCCACGGCCAGCATCGTCTGGTCCTCCGACAACACGGCCATCGCGTCGGTCGCGTCATCCGGCAACTCCGCGACCATCACGGCGACCGGGCAGGGCGCCACCGTCATTCGTGCGCGCGTTGGAGCGATCGGCGCCGATATTCCGGTGCAGGTGTTGGGCGTGCGCGCAATTCAAGTGAACCCGAGCAACGCGTCCATCCGCACCGGAGATACACAACCATTCTCCGCGACGTTCGATGCGGACCCGGGAGTGTCCACGGCGGTCACGTGGATCTCGAACAATACCTCGATCGCGACGGTCGCCGCGAACGGCCTGGTCACCGGCGTCAGTGCGGGATCAACAACCATTCGCGCAACCTCCGTTGCCGATCCGCGTTTCTCGGCGACCGGTACGATCACCGTTACGCCGTCGCGCGGTGTCGTCATTACACCCGGCACGGCGGACATCGCCACAAGCGAGAATCGCACGCTGGTGGCCACCGTGATCATCGAGGCGGGGTTGTCCACGCAAGTCACGTGGCGTACCAGCGCACCGGCCGTTGCTACGGTGAGCGCCGCCGGCGTGGTCCGTGGCGTGGCCTTCGGTACCACCACCATCACGGCGGTGTCGCTGGCCGACACGACCCTCAAGGGCACGGCCGTGATCAACGTCGTTCCCGTTATTCGCGGCGTGACCGTTTCACCAACTGTCGCCTCACTGTTCAGCGGCAATACACAACAACTCACCAGCACGGTCACCGCCGAAGGCACACTGGCCACCACGGTCACATGGCGCGCGACCAACACGTCGGTGGCGACGGTCAGCGCGTCCGGATTGGTTACCGCTGTGTCCATCGGCTCAACAACCGTTACGGCGCTGTCCACCGTTGACACCACCAAGTTCGCGATTGCCACCATCACCGTCGCGCCCAGGCCGATCGCCGTCAGCATTGTCCAACGCGTGGTGGGTCTCAATCCCGGTACCAGTATCACCCTCATCGCCAACGTCAGTGCCGACCCGGGAGTTTCCACGGCAGTCACGTGGACGTCGTCGACGCCGTCGGTGGCCAGCATCACGCAGGCGGGCCTGGTCAGCGCAGTCAGCGCCGGTTCGACGCTCATCACTGCCACATCGCAGGCGGACAACTCCAAGAAAGACACCGTGACCGTGAGCGTGGTGCCGCGACTGGCGGCAACGTGGACGGCCAGTCGACTCAACGGGTTGCTGTACGATGATCTTGTCTCCGTTGCCGCCTTCGGTGCGGTGTCCGCCTTCGCCGTCAACTCCATCAACGGCGGAGTCAGTGGTGGTGACATTTACCGTTTCGACGGAACCGCTTGGACGCTGAGCGCCAGCGGCAGCACGTTTGGCACGCGTTTTCTTTCGGTGCACGGTAGCGCAAGCGACAACGCCATCGCCGTGGGAACCAATGGGAAGATCGCGCGCTGGAACGGCACCACCTGGACCGCGTTGACGTCAGGCTCGTCGGTGACGTTGCGCTCGGTGTTTGTCGAGAATGCCACCACCGCAACGGCGGTCGGCGAGAACGGCACGGCCTTGCGCTGGAATGGCACGGTGTGGACTCCGCTCACTACCACGTCGACGGCGCAGTTGAACGGCGTGTGGTCCGTGGGCAGCACCACCATCATGGTCGGCAACGGCGGCGAAGTCCTGAAGTACAACGGGACCACCGTGCAGCGACAGACGGTACCGTTCGCCGATGACCTCAACGCCGTGTCAGGGTTGCCCAGCGGAATCATCACCGCCGTCGGGGAATTCGGTGGCATTCTGCGCTTTGATGGCTTGGACTGGAGCCTCATCGACAGCAACGGTGTGCTCGACGACTTCTACGCGGTGAGCGGCACAGACGCCAACGGCGGTCGGATGTACATTGGTGGACAGAACGGCGTCTACCAGGTTGACGACATCACGCTGACATCGTCTGCGGCGGACTACCCCGTGTCGGTATTCGGCATCTCCATCGATCCGCTCGGCACCACATGGACCGTTGGTCAACGCGGGTCCATTCAGCGAATCACCGGCGCGACGTGGACGACCATGAACTTCGCACCAGACCTGTTGGACGTATGGACGACGTCCGCCACCAATGCATGGGCCGTCGGCGAATACGGTTTTATTTATCGATGGGACGGCGCGACCTGGACGCGACAGACGACACCGTCACTGGCCAACCTGTATTCCGTATGGGCGCCGTCGGCATCCGATGCGTTTGCCGGAGGTGACAACGGCACCATGCTCCGCTGGAACGGGACCCAGTGGGTACCAATGAGCGTTCCCAGCACCTCCCGCATTTTCGCCATCTGGGGCAGTAGTGCGTCCAATGTCTTCGCGGTGACGGATATCGGTGAGATCCTGCGCTTCAACGGCACGCTCTGGTCTCTGCAGACGACATCGCCCGGCTCGGCCACATTGCTGTCGGTGTACGGCGTTGCGGCGAACGAAGCGTACGCGACCGGAACAGCAGGACTCGTGCTGCGGTTCAACGGGATCAACTGGACGCCGTTGGCGTCGCCCGACCCGGTGAACACACTGTTCGGCATCTGGATGAGCGGGAGCACCAACATTGTGACCGTTGGCGCGGATCCCGACGGCCTGCTCGGCTTTGCGTATGGATACAACGGAACATCGTGGTCGCCATTTTCCATTGGTGCTGCCAAGGCGCTCACTTCGGTGTGGGGTCCAAGCGTGTTCGACTTGTATGCGACTGGTGACGGCGGAACGATATTGCGTTACAACGGCGTGAGCTGGCAAAGCATGACGACCGGAACGACGGATCTGCTGTGGGCCGTCTCCGGCGCAGCCGATGCCAGCGGCGGTGCCTTCGCCGTGGGCTTCAACACCACGATCGTCACCGGTACGCCAGCGTCCGCGTTCTCCTCAATGCGTCGGCCAACAATTCGCGGTTCGCTGCAACCGTCCGCCGCCGCTCGCCGCGACCCGAAAGCCAGCCGCTCAGCCGCGACTGGGAAAGCGAGAAAGAGAGTACTAAGTACTAAGTACTAAGTACTCAGTACTGAGTATTCAGTCCCTCCAGAACGCGGCCATCGTCGGCCCCATCGCATCGATGGACTCGCGAGCGCGCCAGCGATCCTTGCCGTTGTACAGGAAGGCGAAGGCCAGAATCTCGCCGTTCTCTGCGGTGACATAGCCGGAGAGCCCGATCACGTCATTCGTCGTGCCCGTCTTGGCGTGCAGGTTGCCCTGCGCGGGTGTCGTGCGCATGCGATGGCGCAGCAGCTCGGACTCGCCGGCAACCGGCAACGATGCGTGAAACGCGCTTGCCCACGGTGCGCGATGCGCGTGGGCGAGCAGCTGGATCATCGCGCGCGGCGTCACCCGGTCCAGCACGGAGAGTCCGCTGCCGTCGGTCGCGGTGACCGCACCAGACGCCGCGCCAACCGTGTTCACCAGAAACGCCTGCAGCGTGTTGTTTGCATTCTCGGCCGATCCCACGGCCATGCGATCCACACCGCGCGCCGCATCGCGCCACAGCAGCTCGGCGAAGAGATTGATGCTCTCGCGGTTCATCGTCGACACCAGACGCGCCAGCGAGGGTGACGGAAGGCTGGTGACGACCGTTGCGGTGGGCGGCGTGCGTCCGATTTTGAGTTCGCCGTCAACGGTGATCCCCTGCGCCTCCAGCGCGGCACGAAATGCGCCCGCGGTAAAGGTCGCGGGATCTCCGACCACCAATTGGTAGCGGCGCGTGCCCGCGCGCGATCCGATCGTTCCCGATACCATGACGCGATCGTCGCCGAGTCGTCGAATGCTGAGTCGCGCTGAAGCACCGGCGACGGTACGCGCGGTGCTGGTAACCGTAAGGCTCCGGGTCTCCGGTTCGAGTGCGACGGACACGCCACCACCAGCGCCGCCGGGCGTCACACCCACGATGACGATATTCTCGTTGAGTGACAGCGCCCCGAATGGAGCGGCGTAGGCTGATCCCGCGTATCGCGACAGCCACCCTTCCGGTATGCGGCGCGATTCGAACGCCGACGCATCGGCGATGAGGTCGCCCGAGATACGCTTGATTCCCGCGCCCCCAACGAACTGCGCCAGCATGGTCATCGCGGCGTTCGGGCCTCCACGAACGAAACGCGGTGACATGGAGGGATCCCCATCGCCGCGAAGGATCAGATTGCCGCGTACCAATCCATCCGCGTCCATCGGCCCGTCACGCAGCACGTCGGTGGAAAAGGTGTGGTCCGGACCGAGACGTTCGAACGCAATGGCCGACGTGAACAGTTTCATCGTCGACGCCGGCACCAGCCGCGTGTCCGCATTCCTCGCAAACAGCGTGTCGCCACGCGTGAGGCTCACCACCATGGCTCCCCACGTTCCATTTCGCGTACGACCGTCGAGCAGCGTGCGCAGATCAGACGTAAGCGCCGTGGCGTCGCGCGGTGTGGTGAAACGCAATGCGGGGATGACCGGCGTGCGCGCCGGACGCTTGGAACTCGTGGCGCTGCTGCGTGACGTGACACGCTTGGGTTGCCGCTTTTGTTGCCGAGGAGCCTGCGCCGCCGCACCGTTCGTCACACCCGACACGGTCGCCTTCGTCGTCCGAAGCGGCACGACAGCCGTCATGAATACGGCGACCGCCGTGAGGAGACGGCGACTGAACAGAGCGCGAGATGGATTCACAGGAGTGTCGACGATATGCAGCGTAGTGCGTGTTCACGAGTACGATCCGAACGCACCATCGCGGTTCGGCATCGACTCAAACCTTCAGTACCCACCCGCGCTTCCAGGCCGCCCAGAGAATCAGGAACCACAGCACCACGAAACTGGCCGCATAGGCGAACGAGGCTTCCCGCAACGGCAGCCATGACGCATACAACCTATTAAACAGCAGACCCTGAATGGAGACTCGGGTTCCGTCGCCCCCGTCCATCGTGATCACCGACACCGTCAGGCGCGCCATCAGCCCCGACCCGAGAAAGGCCAGCATCGGGTTCATCCCATAGACGACGAATGGGAACGTCCAGCGTCGCAACTGGCAGACATCGATGACCCACAGACAGGTTCCGAGGGACACGGACGCCATCCCCGCTGTGAACAGCACGTACGAGCTACTCCAGATGCTCTTGTTGATCGGGAAGCTCCAGTTCCACACCAGACCGGCCATCATGAGCAGCGCGCCAACGGCGAACAGGGCGGCGAGTCGTTCCGTGAGCGAGCGCCGCTGCTCACCGATCCATCGACCGGCAAACGTCCCGAGCATCATGGTGCCGATCGCTGGAAGCGTGCTGAGCAGACCCTCCGGATCCCAGGTCTTCGATCCCGCCCACAAATGGTTCACTCCGAGCAGGGTGCGATCGAACCACGCGCTGAGCAGTTGGTCTGGCTTGTCCAGCACGAATCGACCGGGAACTCCCGTATCAGGCACCGGCACAATCGTCATCAGGGCCCAATAGCCAAACAGCAGTGCGACGACAATGCCAATCTGCTGCTTCCAGGATGTCCGCAGCGTGAGCAGTGCGCCGAACAGGTACGCCAGGGCGATGCGCTGCAGCACGCCAAGGATGCGCAGATGCTCCACGCGATGCATGACGCGATCCAGGAACGAGGCGTCAGGCAGTTCGGGAATCGGCACCCACGTGAAGAACGGGAACGCCGAAAGTGTCAGCCCGAACAGAAATATCAGCGCCGCGCGCCGCAGGACCTGCAGGAGAATCGCCTGCTCACTATCGCCTCGGTCTCGCCGCGCGCGCAGCGACAACTCAGTGGTAATGCCCACGATGAACAGGAAGAACGGGAAGATCAGGTCGGTGGGCGTCCAGCCGTTCCACGGCGCGTGCTCAAGCGGCGGATAGATCGCGCTCCACGTGCCGGGATTGTTGACCAGCAACATGCCGGCGACCGTCATGCCGCGGAACACATCCAACGCGAGCAGCCGTTCGCGTGACGTCATGACGCTGGCGCATCCGCAGCACTCGCCACCTTCCACGCGTCCGTCGCGCACACGACGACAATCGTCTTGCTCGTGGCCGTCTTCCCCTCGAGCGCACCGCCGATGAAGTGACCGCCCAAACGAACCGTGACGGTATCACCCGTGGTGACGATGGTAGTCCCACGATGGACAATGAGCAGTGACGCGTAGGGTCCCACGGACGCGAGCTTCTCGCGAATCTTGCGTTGGGCGATGCTGTCGCCACCATAGAAGTAGCTGGGACCTTTGTCCTGCATGGCCCGGAATCCGTCCTCGGGAGCCGCCGAGTCGGTACCGGCCGCGGTCAGAAAACGCTGCGGAGTCGGCACACTCGTTTTGATGTACTCGCGAAACGCCACATACACGGCGGTGGTATCGCCGCGATTGCAGCTCGCGGTTTTCTTCGCGGCACCGTCGGCCGCTGCGGCGGCCTTGGATTCCCGGGTGTCCCCGCCACAGGCGAGCAGTGCCAGCAGCGGCAGATGGCACGGCGCGAAGGTCTTCAGCCGCAGGCGACTGGTCATGGCGACGAGGGTCGTGAGAAGCGAGCTACCGAAAGCGGCGAGTATGTGTTCCTGCTTGAGCATCACCAGCAGAGGGGTCTTTGTCGAGTGGAGCCACTCAATCGGCCAGCAAGTCGGCCAGCCGCGCCAGGGCCTCGCGCCACATGCTTTTGGCTTGCTCTGCGGTCCGTTCATCGGGCAGCTTATGGTGCTCAACGGTCACCGCGCATCGCGAATTGCCGTTCCGCGCGATCGTCACGGTCACCAACGTGCCATCGCGCATGCCGATGCGCAGCAGACGCGGGGCGATGGTCGTCCGCACCACAAAGTCGCGCACCGCACTCCAGCTGCGCCGGGTGGGATCATGAAACGCCCGGAATACCTCGGACGCAGACGCCTCCAGCGAGCGCGAGACGGCAATATCAAGATTGTCCGATGGCAGGTCGTCCGGCGACTCCGTGCGCGCCGTATTGCGCACGACGGACCGGTCGGGTTGCGCCCACGTGGAGGGTTTGCGTCCGCCGCGTTCCGCGGCCTTGCGGGCCGCCGCGCCAAACTTCTTTTCGATCGCCACCGTCGTGCGTTTGGATGCCGAGCCCGATCCGGCGCGCTTTCCCTTCTTGGGACTCTTCGTCATGGAGCGCTCACGCGGACGGGGACACCCAACCGACCTGTGCACTGGCCTGATCGTCTTCGCCGCGCCCCGCCCACTTGAAGAAGACCACCGTCATGATGGAGTAGAAGAAGATCCCGCTGGGGATCCACATGATCAGTCCACCCACGTTCTGATCCGTCATCGGCGAAATTCCCCACACACGGGGCGCGGTCGCATACGCGGGATACAATGCCGAATCGGCCATCACGATGTAGATGGCAATCACCGACATCGGAATCGCCATCAGGAAGCAGTACAGCATCTGCGCCGGATAGGCGGCGCGCGGCAATTCGGGGAGCGGTGACGTCAGCGGCCACCACATCAGCACCGCAACCACGAGAAACATCAGATGTTGGACGATATGCAGTTCATGATGCCGCAGCGCGAGATTGTACATCGGCGGCAAGTGCCAGAACGACAGCACGACATTGAACAACGCGTAGCAGGCGATCACACCGGTGAGCGCCCGTGCCACGCGAAAGACGTGTGACTGGCGCAGCAATGGCCGCAGCATCCATCCGGGAGTGCCCAGAATCATGAGCGGCGGCACCATCAGCGTCATGATGAGATGCTGAACCATGTGCGCACTGAACAGGTAATAGTCGCTCAGGTCGTGCAGTGGCCCGTTCAGTGTGAGAAACAGCAGCAAGAGCGACACGTAAAAGCTCGCACGCTGACCGGCGCTTGGACCCGCCGGCGTCGCCGCCTCCGCGCGCTGCGCGACCGATGCGCGCGCGCTGTCCACCACGGTCACGGGATACCGATCCGCCAACGACGGCCCTCGGCGCGCGCGCCACGCGTACGCCACGCCGAGCGCCGAGATACCGATTGCCGTACTGGGATGGACCGTGAACTGGGTCCAGGAGAGCTGGGCGGCGGGGTGCAGCAGCAGGGCGAACATGCTGAAAGAATAACCCGAAGGCTCTTGAAACTGAATAAACCGCAGAGTTCACAGAGTGCGCAGGGACCCCGTCGGATCGAACTCTGCGAACTCCGCGAACTCCGCGGTTCAATGTTGTACGGGGCGCACCCGGAAATCAGTCGCTACGCCAGCAACCCGATTCTGATCGCCAGCTTGGAGAACAGAAACATCAACCCGACCAGCGTGAGGATCGCAATCATCAGCGGCCCCGTGAAGAGCGCGCGGAAGATCTTGTGGTCGTACTTGAGGTGCATGTAATACATCACGACCGTGTAGAACTTGACCGCCGACAGGATCAGCAGTCCCGGCACGAACACCGCACTCTTCACGAGCGCCGGGATGTAGTACGCCCACACCTCGACAATGGTGATCACCGTGAGAAAGAGGGCGACTTTCCAGTAGGTCGACCAGGTCGGATGTTCCTCGTGCGCGTGGCCGGCGGCCTGTGCGTGGTCAGCCATGTGAGATCCTACTGAATCAGGTAGACGAGCGTGAAGATCGCGATCCAGACCACGTCAACGAAGTGCCAGTACAGTGCCGCAATATCGACGATCAGCGAGTCCTTGGGTTCCAGTCCCCGCTTGTAGTCGATGGCCAGCAGCGTGAACAGCCAGATCACGCCGGCGGTGACGTGGGCACCGTGGAACCCGGTCAGGGTGAAGAAGCTCGAGCCAAACAAGTTGGTGCGAATCGACAACCCTTCGTGCACAAACGACGTGAACTCGAACGCCTGCAATCCCAGGAAGCCCGTGCCGAGCAGACACGTCGCCCACAACCACAGTTTCGACGAACCAAGGATCCGGTCCCCGCGCGTCACTTTGGGAACGTGGCGATTCTGCACCGCCGAAAGGGCCAACACCATCGTCAGCGACGACAGCAGGAGCACGCCGGCGGAAACGGACGTCACGGGAATGTTCAGAATCGGCTTGAACACCTCGCCGGTCATCGGATTCGTCCACGACTCGTGCGGGAACGGTCCCACGAGGCTGCGTCCCTTGTAGATCAGGTACGTCGAGATCAGCGAGGCAAAGAGCATGCACTCGGACCCGATAAAGGTCCAAATGGCCACCTTGCGATTATCGAGGCCGAGCGACGTATGGTGGCCGCCGCCGTGCGCGTGGCTGTCGCCAGTGGCGGAGTGTGCTGCCGGAGTGGCGGACATTTTAGTGATGGTCCTCGAGCGGCGTGAGCAGCCACTTGTAGAGTGTGGCGATCCACGAAAGCGCGCCAACGAGCATGATGGTCACCGCTACCGTGGCGTTCGAATCCATGAACAACAGTCCGCTGAACATCACCATCAACCCCATGGCCATCACGAGCGGCCAGATGCTCGGATTCGGGAGCACGATGCCAAGCTCTTTCGCGGTGGGAATGTGTCGGTCCTTCTCTTCCGCGTAGGTCGTTTCGTGCGCCAGCGTTTCGCCGCCCTTCACGTTCCACAATGGAAGACGCGACTTCACCTGCGGCAACTCGGCGAAATTGTATTCCGGCGGCGGCGAAGGAATCGACCATTCGAGCGTCGCCGCCCCCCACGGGTTTGACGACGACCGCTCACCACTGCGCCAGCTCTTCCAGAGGTTCACCACCAGAAAGCTGGTGGCGACAATCAGGAAGCCCGTGCCGATGGTGGATGCCATGTTGAACCACTCCAGACCCTGCCCCGCGTCGTACTGGTAGACACGGCGCGGCATACCGTACAAGCCGCTGAAGTGCATCGGGAAGAACGTCAGGTTCATGCCGATGAACGTCAGCCAGAAATGCCACTCACCGAGCGTCTCGGACATGAAGCGACCGGTGAACTTCGGGAAGTAGTAGTACAAACCGGCAAACAGACCGAACATCGAGCCACCGAACAACACATAGTGGAAGTGCGCGACGATGAAATACGTGTCGGTCTGCTGCAGGTCGGCCGGAGGCGAGGAATGCATCACGCCCGAGATACCGCCAATCGTGAACATGCCGACGAGCCCGATGGCGAACTTCATGGCCACCGTGAAGCGAATCTGCCCACCCCACATCGTGGCGATCCAGTTGAAGATCTTCACGCCCGTGGGAATGGCGATCAGCATCGTGGTCAGCGCGAAGACCGCGTCGGCAATCGGCCCCATGCCCACCGAGAACATGTGATGCGCCCACACGCCGAAGCCCAGAAAGCCGATCAGAATGCCGGAGTACACCATCACCGGATATCCAAACAGCGGCTTGCGTGAGAATGTCGGCAGCACTTCCGACACCAGTCCGAAGGCCGGCAGGATCAGGATGTACACCTCGGGGTGACCGAACACCCAGAAGAGGTGCTGCCAGAGCAGCGGGTCAGCGCCCTTGGCAATCGTGTAGAAGTTCGTGCCGAAGAAGCGATCGAACTGCAGGAAGATGAGCGCAACCGTGATGACCGGAAACGCCAGCGCCACCAGGAACTGCACCACGAATGACATCCACGTAAAGATCGGCATGCGCATGAGCGACATGCCCGGCGCCCGCATGTTGACGATCGTCGTGATGAAATTGAACGCGGCCGCCAGCGACGAGATGCCGAGGATCTGCAGGCCGATCACCCAGAAATCCATATTGATCTGGGGCGAGTAGGCCTTCGTGCTGAGCGGCGCGTACCCGAACCAACCACCATTCGGCGCGACGCCCAAAAGGATCGGGAATGAAATGAACAGGCCGCCCAACAGGTAAATCCAATAACTGAACGCGTTCAACCGCGGAAAGGCCACATCGCGCGCGCCGATCTGCAGCGGGATGAGAAAGTTGAAGAACGCAGCGGACAGCGGCATGATGGCCAGAAAGACCATCGTCGTGCCGTGCATCGTGAACAGCTGATTGAACATCTCCGCCGACACCAGCGTGCCGTTGGGGGTCATCAGCTGCGCACGCATGACGGCCGCTTCCAAGCCGCCCACGATGAAGAAGAAGAGCGCAGAAACAAGGTAGAGCGCCCCGATGCGCTTGTGATCGACCGTCGTCAGCCAACTCCAGATGCCCGTGTTGGCGGGCTCCGTATGGACGTCGGTATATGGGGGCGCGGCAGCGATGGTTGCCATCGGTATCGTCAGTCGGTGCGATGCGTGAACGGAGGACGCGCGGTCGGTTACTTGAGGGCCTGCAGGTATGCCACGACGTCAGCGATCTCGGCGTCAGTCAGCCCGCCGAGCGTGACGGGGGTCTTCAGAATCGGGTCGTACAGCCCCTTGCCGATCGTCGGCATGATGCTTCCCGGCTTCATGTGTCGGGCATTCTTGATCCAGAATGCCATGTGGCGACTGTCGTTCGGATACAGACCCGCAGCCAGCGTATGCCGACTGCCGACGTGCGTCAGGCTCGGACCGATGGGCCCCATGCTCATCGGGTTACCCTTGATGACATGGCAGCCGATGCATGACGATCGCGAATAGATCTGTCGGCCGCGCTCGGCATCACCGGCCGCAAGCAATGCTTCATCAAACGCGAGACCCGGCGGAATCGGCATTGTCGGCTTCGTTGCCGCGAACTCGGCGTCAAGCCGCTCCTTCGGAAACGTCCAGACTGGCACCACGACGGGCGTCGGCGTATCCGCCACCGTCGCAGCGGCGGGCGTTGTTGCTGCAGGCGTTGTTGCTGCAGGCGTTGTTGCTGCAGGCGCAGCACTCGCCACAGGGAACACCGCCGGCTGCTGCTGATGGGCCACCCACTTGGCAAACTCATCAGGCGTCACGGTGTACGCGCGAAGCTTCATGTTCGCATGCGAAGAGCCACAATACTCTCCGCAGAACCCGTTCCATGCTGACGATGGCAAGTCAGCGTTCGGGGTGAACCAGAGGAAGTTGCTCTTGTTCGAGATCAGGTCGCGCTTCCCACCCATCTGTGGAATCCAGAACGCGTGCAGCACGTCTGCGGTCTTGAGCTCGAAGCTGGCTGTGCGTCCCGTCGGCAAGTACAACTCGTTCGCCGTCGTGATGCCGTACTCCGGGTACCGAAACTCCCACCACCATTGGTGACCAATCACCTCAACCTTGAGCGAGTTTGGCGGGGCGGCGGCCTGAGTCTGGAAAATCGTGCGGACCGTGGGGATCGCGATCACCATCAGGATCACCGCTGGTATCGCTGTCCAGGCGATCTCCAGCGCCGTATTCCCGTGTACTTGCGCGGGCGTCTTGCCACCGGGACGCCGGCGGAACCGGAAGATCGTGTACACAAGTCCGACTTCAACCGCGATGAACACGCCGGTGCCCCACGCCAGCAGCGTGTCCCAGAGTGCGTCAGTCGCGGTGTTGAAATCCGTGTTGTGTGAAAACGTCGTGTTCGGGTACACACCACCACAGGCGGCGAGACCCAGGGCTAGTGCGCCAAACAGCAAGGCAGAGCCTACCCGCCGCTGGCGGAACGTACCAACCATTGCGGTTCCTTGAGAGTGGAGAACTCCCGGCCGTTGGCGCCCGGGCGCGCGGCTCGGCAGGAGTCGTTGAGAAAGCAGACCGAAGCTAAACCGACACTTCCACAGCTGGCAAGGAAAGCCGAGCGCAATCTCGTGGTCGATTGGAGAATAGTTCCGAATGGTAACCATCAATAATGCTGTTTGCCGGTTTTTGGCAGATATTCTGCCTGAACCCGCTTCGCGGTTTGCCTCAGACTGTGGCGATCGTCATCCCCGTGTATGCACCCCCCTCTCTCGAAGATTCGTCGCGACGCCGGTCGACTGACTGCAGCGCTGGCCTTGTCGCTCGCTGCGTCATGTAACAAACCTGACGAGCCACAGGCGGCGCGCTCCGGGCCGGTGGCTATCGGCGTTGGCGCCATTCCGGGAAACCCGGGCTATCAGAGCATGCTGCAGGGTCTGGAGCTGGCGATCGCGCGTCTGAATGAATCGGGCGCGAATCGCTTTCGGTTGCGACCGCCCAGTCCCGGAAGCACAAGCGCCGTGCAGGTCGCGCAGCAACTGCGCGACGACCCGTCCGTCATCGCCGTCGTCGGACATCCGGAGAGCGGCAATTCCATTGAGGCGGTACCGGTCTATGCCGACGCCGAACACGACGGACGCAACGCCGTGGCCGCCATCTCGCCGACGGCCTCGTCGCCGCGGTTGTCCGGCATCAGTCCGTGGTTCTTTCGCGTCGCGCCAAGTGATGATGACGCCGCGCGCTTTGTCGCGCGCTGGGTGCTCGACTCGCTTGGGGCGCGACGTGCCGCGGTGATCTATCGCAACGACTCATACGGACGCGATTGGTCCAGCACGTTCTCCGACACCTTCATCAAGGCTGGCGCGACGGTTATCGCACGACAGCCCTATCTCACCGGGCTGACCGAGTGGGAAGCCTACGCACAACTGCTCGCGCGCCTCAAGCCCGACGTCCTGCTGTTTCCCGGTGACGCCGGCGACGCCGTGGCCATGTTGCGCGCCCTGCGCACGGCGAACGTGTCGCTCACGTTCATTGGCGGCGATGGCACGGAAGGCATGCGGGACAGCAGCGAGGCGCAAGGCGCGCACTATGTGGGGTTCTTCCATCCCGATCGGATCGACTCGGATGAAGGGCGCACGTTTGCCCGTCGCTATCAGGAGAAGTATCGCCAGCAACCCGACATGTTCGCGGCGATGTCGTACGATGCGGCCCTCGCCATCGGACGCTCCGTGATCAAGGGCGCCAGCACGCGGCTCGCGGTCCGCCGCGCCTTGGAACGGTTGGGCACCAAGGACTCGCCGGCCATCGAGGGCGTCGCCGGTCGCGTGGCCTTCGAAAAGAATCACGATATCGCCGGACGCTCGGTGGTGGTCACGACCATCGGCACTGCGCGGAGTGCACCCTGATGCTCCGCACGATTCAGGCGCGCTTGATCGCGGGATTCGGAACATCCATCGGCTTGCTGCTACTCGCCGGACTCTTGGGATGGTGGGGACTCGCGCGAAGCAACACGCAGGCGAACGAGACCGTTCGCTCGCTGGCGGACCGTTCGGACTTTACCGAGCGTGCCACGGCCACCATCCTGCGCGAACTCGTGGCCGGGCTGCGGTATCTCAACACGCGCAGCGACGACGATCAGCGATTGTACTTCACACTGGTTGATCAGGCCGACCAGCTGCGACGCGACGCGATCAAACGCCAGCTCCTCCGCCCTGCGGAGCGACTGCGACTCGAGCGGATCGGCCAGGTGCAGGCGGCACTCGAAGTGCGCATTGCGACGACGCACGCCTGGCAAGTCGTCGGACGGGAAGCGGACGCGCAACGCGTCCTCAAGAAGACGGCCGAGGATATTCAGGCCATCGAAGGCGAACTGCAGGCCCTGCGTGTTGAAGCGCGTCGCGGGGCGAATGAGTCGATGGACCAACTCCAGGGCGTGCTGCGTCGCGCCGAGATCAGCTTGGCACTCTTGATTGCCTTTGCGTTCGGCGTCGCCGCGTTCTTCGGACTCTCCACCTCCCGCGCAGTGACCGAGCCGCTGGCGCAGTTGCGCGCCGAGATGGCCGCGATCGGGGCGGGCGATTTGCGGGTGCCGGTCTCCACGCAGCGCCGCACCCGTGTGGCGCAGGAGTACGCCGACCTCATCGCCGCGATGCAACAGGCGCGCGAGCGGCTTCGCTCGCTGCTCTCGCGCGTGCGCGACGAGGCCGATCAGGTGACCCTGGCCGCCAGCGAGTTGTCGGCGTCGGCCAGCGCGGCCGCCGCGTCGTCACAACACGTCACGTCCGCCGTGATGGACATTTCACACGGCGCATCGCTGCAGCTTGGAGCACTCAACCACGCTGGCGACACCGTCAAGATCCTGGCCGAGGGTGGCGCCACGATTGGTGAAGCCGCCGAAGAAACGGAGCGCGTGGGGCGCGACATTCGCACCACGACCAACACCACCCGCGATCAGGTGCAGGTGGCGATCGACACGCTACTCGGCGCGCGCGAATCAGTGCTGGAATCGCGCACCGAGATGACCGCGCTACGCGATGCCACCGCGGTCATTGATGATTTCGTGGGTGTGATCTCCGAGATTGCGACTCAGACCAACCTGTTGGCGCTGAACGCGGCAATCGAAGCGGCGCGCGCGGGCAGCGCGGGTCGAGGATTTGCGGTGGTGGCGCAGGAAGTGCGCACACTGGCCGAGCAGAGCGCGAACGCGGCGAACGAGGTCACCGAGAACGTGAAGCGCATCCGCGCACGCATCGCCAGCGCCTCCGGCGCGGTCGAATCAGGCGCCACACGACTCAAGGATGCCGAGACGGTGGCCGCAAGCGTGTCGTCCGCGCTCTCGCGCATCGAACACGCGGTCGCCCAAGTGGAAGGGGCGGCCACCCGCGTCACCGTCGCAGTACAGGCCAACCGGTCGTCGCTGGGTGCCGTGCAAAAGTCCCTCACCAGCGTGCGCGACACCGCCGAAGGGCATGCCGCTGCGGCCGAAGAAGTGGCGGCCAGCACCGAGCAGACCTCCGCGTCCGCCCAGGAAGTGAGCGCCACAGCGGAAATGCTGCAGACCGCCTCGCTGAGAGTACGAGGCCTGATAGGAGAATTCAGAACTTAGTACTGAGTGCTCAGTACTAAGTACTCAGTACTTCGTTCACTACCACTCCTCGCTCCGCCAGCATCGCGAAGTACCGAACAGACGGAATGCATTCGTCCGGCGTGTGCACGCCGGACGCGATGGCGCCAGTGGCCTGCAGTTGCCCGGTAATCGACAGCGTGTACCCCGTCGTGCGCATCATCGACGTGATGCCACGCGCCGCGTCATAGTGGTCCACCAGTTCCCAGGCGCGGGCGGAGCGGAGTCCGTCCTTGGTGCCGGTGACCACCACGCGCAAGGCCACGAGATCGGGCTTGCCCTTCCGCAACTTTTCGCCCGCGACTCGCACGAACACGTCGCGCGGCACCACCTGCTGTCCCTTGACATCGACCGCGGTCGTGTCCAGCAGCCCGAGCCCGCGAATCGCCTCCATCATGCGCGCGTGACCGGGATATCGCAGCGTCTTGTATTCCATGCTCGCGATCTTGCCGGCATAGCGATACACCATCGTCGATAATCCGCCCGCCGTGTGGAATGCCTCCAGTTCACCGAGCGGCTCGGCGAAACGCACGGTCTCCAACTCCGACAGGGCGCGTACTTCCTGCGGAACGCCATCGCGCACCACCAGCGACGGCGTCGTGTAGTAGTCAATCATACCCTCGATGGAATACGCGATCTGATAGCCCAGCGGCGGCTCGGGAACTTGCGGGAGTCCGCCGACGAACAGCTGCACACGCTCGACGTGATCGAACTGATCGATCCCATGTTGCGCAATCACGTTCACCATGCCGGGGGCCAGTCCCGTGTCGGGCACGACGCTGACACCTTTGTCGCGCGCCGCGGCGTTCAGCGTCTGCTGTTGGCGAACAATCTCCGTGTTCCCCCCCAGATCCGCGAAGTGCACGCCCGCCTCCACCGCCAACTGCGCCAGAGGAAAGTTGAAGTAGTACGGAATGGCACTCATGACGGCGTCGGACTGCGCCATGGCCGCGCGCACCGCCGCCGCATCACGCACGTCCAGCGCAATCGGGACCAGTCTGTCGCCAATCAGCGGCGCCAGAAAAGACGGCAGCGCCTTGATGCTGACATCGGCCAGGACCACGCGCTCGACGTCAGGATTATTCAGCAGGTCGAACGCGCACGCGGAGCCTTGCAGCCCCGCGCCGAGTACGAGCATTCGCATCGGAAACTCCGGAGGTAAAATGTGTGTTAGCTCGAAAGCTAACCTCCGCGTCTACATTCGAACGCGATTGCGTCCGTCGGCTTTCGCGCGGTACAGCGCGGCATCAGCACGCGCAAACAAGTCTTCCACCGATTCGATTCGCGCCGCCGGAAACACGGCCACGCCAACGCTGGCGGTCAGGCGAAGCAAGGGCTCCTCGGTGGCGTTGCTGAACGGGTGGTCCTCGACCGCCTGGCGAATACGCTCGGCGAAGCGCTCGGCCCCGTCGTCATCGGTTTCCGGCAACAGCACCAGAAACTCCTCGCCGCCATAGCGTGCCACAATGTCACTGCCGCGAATGGTCTCGGCGAGCAACTGCGCGACATCCCGCAGCACGTCGTCGCCCACCAAGTGTCCGTAGGTGTCGTTGATACGCTTGAAGTGATCGAGATCGATCATCAACAACGCCATCGTGGAGTCGTATCGCAGGGCGCGCTCCATCTCCGCGGTGATCCGTTCCGTGAGCGCGCGGCGATTGAGGATCTGCGTGAGCGGATCCGTCTGCGCCAACTGCTCCAGGCGGGCGTTATCCGCCATGGTGCTTTCCATCATCTGCGCCCGTTGAATCACCGCCACCGCCGCCGTGATCACCGCTTGGGCAAACTCCAGATCGGCCGGTCCGAACCGCTCCTGATCCCGCGTGCGTCGCACCAGAAACACACCGTACTGTCCCCGCTCAATCGAGAACGGCAACGCAATGACGGATCGAATCGGAATCTCGATACCTTCGATGCCCCACACGTGGCGCACCCCCTCGTACAGCGGATGCGTGTCCAGATCCTCGACCAGAACGGGCTGTCCGCTGTCGAGCGCCGCCCGCAGTTCCGGATATCGGTCCAACTGGATCACCAACTGGTGCAGCTGCGGGTTCTCGTAGGCCGCGACGACTACCGCAGACATCTCGCCCGGCCGCGCCAGCACCACCGAACAATGCGAAACGTCGAGGGCGCGCGCGGCACGCCGCACCAGCAAATGAAAGAGCTCCGACACCGAGAGGTCGCCCGTGACCTCGTGCAGAATGTCCACCAGCTTGCGGCGACTGTCCGCATCCTGCTGTGCGCGCACCAGCGCCTCCTCGGTACGCACAAGCGCCGAGCGCGTCGCACGCAGCACCGCGCCCATGCGCAACTGGGCCTGTACGCGTGCCAACAGCTCCTTCGGGCGATAGGGCTTGCGAATGAAATCCGACGCGCCCAGTCCGAGCGATCGCACCGATGCGTCCTCCGGCGGCTGAGCGGACAGCATGAGCACCGGCAAGTCGCGCCAACGCTCCTCACTCTTGATGCGCTCCAGCAGCGTGTAGCCGTCAGTGTCCGGCATCAAGATGTCCAGCAACAACAAGTCGGGCGAACGCTTCTCCAACGCCTCAAGACACTGCGCGCCGCCGTTAGCCGGCACGACTTCGTAGCCGTTCTCCTTGAGCAGCCAGGTGACCGACTCGAGAACGGCGACGTCGTCGTCCGCGACGAGAATGCGCGAGCTAAGCATGCATGCTCACTGGACCGGCCTGGTCGTCATCACCCCGCGATATCCCCAAGCTCGCCCAGGTCCGCAGCGTCGGCGCCACCATCCGAGTCGCCGCCCTCGATGCCGTCGTCCTTGTCGTCTGGAATCACACGCGCCACGGCCGACACCACATCGTTTTCATCCAGCGCCACGAGCTTCACGCCCTGCGCGGCACGCCCGGTAACGCGGATTTCCGACACCGTGCTTCGAATCGCGATCCCCTGCCGAGTCATGAGCATCAACTCGTCTTCCGGCACCACTTCCATCAATGCCACGACATCGCCGGTCTTGGCGGTGCGGTTGAGCGTGAGGATACCCTTGCCGCCACGCTTCTGCACGCGGTACTCGCTCACCTCCGAGCACTTCCCAAGGCCCTTCTCGGTAACGACCAGCAGAGTCGACTCGCGCTTGATCACGACCATGCCGACCAGTTGGTCTGACGGACGCAATTCGATGCCCTTCACACCCGTGGTGTCACGCCCCATTTCGCGGACGTCGCTCTCGTGGAATCGCACCGACAGGCCGTGCTTGGTCGCCAACACGACGTCGTTGTTGCCAGCCGTCACCTGCACATCGATCAGCTCGTCGTCTTCCTCGATCTTGATGGCCTTGATGCCAGTCGTTCGGGGATTGGAATACTGGGACAGCGCGGATTTCTTCACCGTGCCATTCTTCGTGGCGAACAGCAGGAACTCCGT
>JBEBIR010000268.1:0-5537 GCA_040080315.1 Gemmatimonas sp. | reverse complement strand
GTTGTTGGGCGATCCCTCGGTCGCGTCGCGCGTCAACACCAGCGTTTGCATGAATGTCGGATACTCCTGAATGGCCGTCATCGCCGGATTGCGAAAGTGAAAACCGGGTCCCAATGGTTGCGGATCAACACCACCGCCGCCGCGATGAATCACGATGCCCACGTGACCGGGCTCGATATAGGCCACCATCGGCTTGATAACGAACAGCCCGATCAGCAACACCCCGCCCACCAGCAACAGTCGGCGAATTCCGCCACCGCCGCTGCCGCCGGCCCGACCTGATCCGCCCGTCAGTGAGTTGCGCATCGAACTGCGAAGTCCTTCGAGGGTCGAATCAATCGATGTTTCCATGGACAGCCTCCTTGTAGCAATGGGGACACAACGGTTCGCCCGTCGGCAAGCGCACGAGATCGATTTCGCGCTGCAGGCCATGAATGGGGCATGTGAGATCCGCTTCGCGATCGATGCGACGGCGATTGGCGGATTGTTTGATACGCTTGCCGAACGGCGTCCAGCCGAGGGCGGAAACGAATAGAGCGCCGGCCACCACCACCAGGGCGATGAAGAAGGCGCTCTCGAGAAATGCGGGGTTCATATGTGCTGAATACTACGAGGATGGTGATCGCGTTGTGTCAGACACGCACGGCGACGTGCAACATCGTTGCCGCACGCATACCTCGTGCCCGTCGTTCACGCGCACGTCGTATCTCCATGTCTGTCAACCAGATACGATACCAAGTTCAAAGCGCAACATCGCCTCGACAGTCGGCAAGCGAAACTCGAATCCCGCGGCGAGCAACCGCGCAGGAACCACGCGCTGGCTCGCCAACACCGTGAGCGACGCCATTTCATCGCCCAGCACCACACGCAAGGCAAACGCAGGCACGGGCGCCCACGACGGACGGCGCAGGACGTGCGCCAACACGCGCGTATAGTCGGCATTCGTCAGCATCCGCGGCGCCACCAGATTCACCGCGCCCGACAGATCGTCGCGCATCATGCAGAAGTGCAGCGCACCAATCACATCATCGAGCGCGATTGGGCTGAGCCATTGTGTGCCGTCACCGAGCATGCCGCCAACACCAAATCGAAACAGCGGCAGTTGCTTGGCCAGCGCGCCGCCGGCCGCACCCTGCACGATGCCCGTGCGCGCATGCACTACGCGAATGCCCGCGTGCTCGGCGGGTTCCGTTGCCGCTTCCCACGCCATGGCGGTCTCTGCCAGATAGTCGTCGCCGAGTCCACTCGACTCGTCAAGCAACTCGTCACCGCGACTGCCATAGATGCCAATCGCCGAGCCACTCACAAGCACCTGTGGGCGTCGCTCCAATTGTGCCAGAGTCCGCGCGACAAGCAAGGTGCCGTTCACCCGACTGCTGAGCAGCGCGGCGCGCCGCTTGGCGTTCCACCGCTCGGCAATCGGAGCGCCAGCCAGATGGACCACAGCATCCACGCCCTCGAGTGCCCGCGCATCAAGGTGTCCGCGCTCCGGATCCCAGGTGATATCCGTAACGCCTGGTCGAACCGGACCGCGTCCAATGCGCAACACCTCGTGCCCGCCGGTCGCGAGAAACGCCGCGAGCTGAGTGCCGATGAATCCCGACGCGCCGGTAATCGCCACCCGCAGGCGAGGGCGATCGACGTACTCGGCGTGCCGCGCAAGATCGGCCAGCATCTGTTCATGGCGATGGGCGAACACGCGCGACAACGTCGACTCGGTGAATCCCCCTGCCACTGCATCGCCAAGCGCGCCCACTGGCAACGCGTACTCGACATGATCCTCAAGCACACTGGCGTGCGCGCCGTCGGCCGCGAATCGATGCGTGTGGGTCCAGTGCGCAAACGGGCCTCGTCGCATGACATCGACAAACTGACGATTGGTGATGTAATCGCGATGCTCGATCCGCCACGTGGTGGCGACCGGGCCGGCGCCCACCCGCAGCGTCACTCGCGCACCGTCGCGAATGCCACCGATGTGTTCCAACACGCGCGGTGCGTTCCACGGTGGAGACAGTCGCGCGAACGCACCCGGGCGCTCGTGCCACGCAAAGAGCGTTTCCACCGGCACTGGCACGCGCACGGCGCGCTGAAAAGTTCGCATGGTCATGCGTCTACCAGCCGCCCGCGTTCTCCACGTCGAGAACGCGCCAGCAATACCAACTGGCGATGCTCGCCCAAGGGCGCCAGGCGCGCGCAACCTTCTCCAATCGATCTGCCTCGGGCAGCGCCCGCATGTTGTAGATGCGCTGTGCGCCTTTCCGAACGCCCAAGTCGAGCACCGGCAATACATCGGGTCTCCAAAGCCGGAACATCAGGAACATCTGCGCTGTCCATCGTCCCACTCCGCGCACAGGGATGAGCGACTGAATGATGGCTTCGTCATCCATTGTTTCGATCGTGTCGAGGGGCAATCGTCCGTCAATCACGTGACGGGCCAGATCACGGATGGCCGCGGTCTTGGCGCCGGACAGTCCGCAGGCGCGCATGGTGGCTTCATCGTGGGCCAGAATGGCCGCCGGCGTTGGCGCGCCGCCAGCGCCACACTGAACCGTGAAGCGCCCGTAGATCGTCGCGGCGGCAGATCCAGAGAGCTGCTGATACACAATCGCCCGCGCCAGGTGATCGAAGTGCGTGCCTTCGGTGCGCGGGCGGAGTGTGCATGGACCCACGACGTCGATGGCGCGCGCCATCTTCGGATCGGCCGCGCGGAGTGCGTCAACGGCCTTGGCGATTGACCGCGTGGTCAGTGCGCGCGGTCGATCGACCTTCACTCGCGACGCCACCACGTGCTTACATGCTCGTCGTAAACATGATGTGCGCCTTGGGCGTTCCCGGAAACATCAGCCACGGATTCTTGTCCGAGGGCTTCACCGACAACCCGGTGCTCTTCTCGGTGGCGAACGGGATGTACACCACAAACAGGGAGTTGCCCTTCGACACTTTCCCGGAGGCGGCATCGTAGGCGTCGCCGAAGACCTGATAGAGGGACGCGGGTGCCGTTGGCATCTTGATCTTTCCCGACTTCACTTCGGCGAAGCGCACCGTATCCACCTGTGTGCCTTTCACGCCTTCGGCCCGCAATGATCGACCGCGCGCCATGAACGGATCCATTGAATCGTGATAACACGACACGTGGAACTTGTCTTCGGCGGGATCATCGGCGAGACAAAGCATGCCATTCTTCGCGGGACGCAACAGTTCAAGCTTGCCGGGCGACTTGTAGCCCATCACGCCCGCATCAGCGCGCATGGTTTCTGGCAACGCGAGCACGGCGGCGGCAATCTGCTGGTTGACGGGCGGCAGCGACTGCGCCGCCGCAGGGCCCGCGATCATGGTCAGGGCCAGCACTACAGCGGACGACAAATGGCGATGCATGAAATCCTCGGGGAAGGCAACTCGGTCGAAGGCGACGCGGATACCCGAAACGTTAACGCCCCGACAACAGCATCGCGACCCACCTACTTCACGTACACCGCTGGCTGCACGTACCGAAACCGATGTGTGAGTCCCGTCAGGCTCTCACTGTGGCCGACGAACAGATAGCCACCCGGTTTGAGGAGCGCATGAAAGCGTTCCACCAATCGCTGCTGGGTTCCCTTGTCGAAGTAGATCATCACGTTGCGACAGAAGATCGCATCGAAGGGCCCGTGCATCGGCCACTTCTCCATGAGATTGAGTCGGGCAAAGTGAACCAGCTGACGAAGCGTCGCCCCCGCCTCGAAGGTGTCGTGAGTGCCCGCCGCTTGCCTCGTCCAATAGCGCTCCAGCCACTCGGCCGGGACGTCGGCCATGGATTCGGCGGAGTACACACCAGCGGCGGCGGTCGATAGCACGCGATGGCTGATATCCGTCGCCAGCACGCGAACGTCCCGCAACGCCTGCGACGCCGACGATTCCAGCGCCAGCATGCCCAGGGTGTAGGCTTCCTCGCCACTCGCGCAGCCCGCACTCCACAGGCGGATTGGTCCCGACCACTTTGGGAACGCCTCGCGCTGCAGGAAGTCGAAGTGTGCGCGTTCACGCAGGAAGCTCGTTTTGTTCGTCGTGAGCGCGTCGATCATCTCCGCGAATTCCCGACGGTCCGGTTCGGACTCGATTCGCGCGAGGTACGTGGTGAAGTCGGTCAGGCCAAGATGACGGAGGCGCTTGGCAAGCCGCGCCCGCACCAGGCCTTCCTTCCCTTCGCGCAGGCGGATCCCGCTGTGTTCATACAACCAGCCGGTGATGCGCGCGAACTGCGCCGGAGTCAACTCGCACTCCGACATGGCGGCCAGCGAAATCAGGCCGCCGGATCAAGCAGCGTGGCCACTTCCGTGAGGCGCGACTCGATGTCGACAAGAAAGGCCGACGATGCGTCGCCACGGGCGACCGCGCGCTGCTCCCGCACCCGGGCCAGCACGTTCAGAATCTGCTCGTTCGCTCGCTCCAACAGTGGTGGCAAATCATTGAGATGCATTTCTGAGAAGCGCTGTCCAGTGGCCGTCCCCCCCCGCAACTCGTGGATCTCCTGATCCACAAGGCGGAGAGCGGCCTCAGACTCATAAAACGCTTCCTGCGCGCGGGTGTTGCTGGTCATCGTTCTTGCCTGAATCGTCAGAGATCGCCGCGAGTCAGAATGCGACGCGCAACCTGGTCTACTACGTCCAGCGTGTTGTAGGCCCCAGTGAGGACCTTGGCCCGAAGCTCCGCCACCCTCTCGGGGTCGAAGTCGACCTGCTGTTCCTTTGCAACTCGACCGGCCAATGAGCGCCCGGCGTCCGAGATCTGCACGGAATCCGACTTCTTGGTGCTGGGCGCAGGCACGGCTCCGCCCTGATCACCTGGACGTGCCGCAGACGGATCGGCATTCGGTGCCGCCCGATCGGGACGTAGTGGATCGAAAATACCGCCGTTAATACGCATAGGGTTCCTCCTCCTCAGAAAGACTATCGGCACGCCGGGGCCGCAACTTGAGCCCGGCGGACGGTTCAGCGCAGAATATTCAGGTGCCGCTTCTTCGGTTCCTCCACGAGCGGCGTCACATAGGCCTGATGCCCGCCTCGGGGCATCGGAACTTGTTCGGCCAGTACTGCCTGACGTGCATCCAACCGCAGACGCTCCACCGGATCGTCTTCCAGTACCGCATGGGCCGTTTCGTCGGCGTCCAACTCGGCGAGCTTCTCGCGCAGCAGCGCGCCGAACGGCTCAAGCACCAGTTCTGTCACCGCCGGCTGTCCACGATCGTCGGAGCGGCATGCGACGCGTATCCAATGCCGGCGCTGCCCGCGCGCTGCACGGCATCGAGCTCGGTCCGAATCTCGGCCGCGCGATGGGCGACACGGGCCGCCAGTTCCATGGTGACACGCTGCGACACGGTGAGGGCCGCGCAGACGTCCGTGATCAACGCGTCGGCGTCGTCGACGGCGCGCTCAGTGGCCGCGAACAGCGGACTGTCAGCCGTCGGCCGTTCCAAGCGCAGCACGACCAGGTGTTCGGCGAGGTCACGCAGCATCTCGTCGCGCTGCTCGAGTAAGCTGAACAGCCGATCGTCGTCCACA
>JBEBIR010000267.1:0-5538 GCA_040080315.1 Gemmatimonas sp. | reverse complement strand
GCGCCATTGCGCCCGATGATGCCCCACCGCTCGCCCTCGGCGACGGTGAAGGAAACGTCCTTGAACAGTTCGGTGGCGCCGAAGGACACGCCAATGTTGGAAAGCGAAAGAATCGTCACGCCGAGGCAGTTGGTGCGAGCAGGAAGCGGGATGGAGTGGGATACGGCGGAGGAAAGCTAAACGCCCGCGAGATCCGGACCGCGAGCCATCGCCCGGGGTACCATCGGGTGCTCGTCTTTGCTACAGTCGCGTACCGAAGCTCATTCTGAAGAGGGTTCCAATGTCATTGACTCCGCAGCAGTTGCAGAAGATTGAAGTGCGCCTTCACGAAGAGCGCGTGCGTCTTGGAGGCGAGTTGCAGGCGTTCACTGGACCCGAAGCCGCCGAGGACAGTCAGGGTCAGGCTGGTGACAGTTCGAAATTCCCGACGCACCCAGCGGATTTGGGAACGGACGTCGCCCGAGAAGAGCTCGAAGCGTCGATCGCGACGCGGCGGTCGTCTGAAGTCGCGGAGATTGATGCGGCGCTTGAACGCCTCAACTCGTCGCCGGAGACGTTCGGTCTGGATGAAAATTCCGGTGAGGCAATTCCGTTTGCCCGGTTGGACATCATCCCGTGGGCACGCACTGCCGTGTAGGTACCAGAGGGGGCTGTTTGGCAGCAACCCTTTGTTAGCGCGCGACTAGCTGGCGCGCGGCAGTGGTTTCAAGCGGGCGATCTCCGTCGCTTCATCCGATCGCAACGCGTGCCACAAATCCCAGTCCAGTTGGAGACCGAGCCAGAAATCGGCACTCATTCCCGTCACCTGTGCAAGTCGAAGCGCGGTGTCCGGTGTGACGGCGCGTTTGGCGTTGATCACTTCGTTGAGCCGCGGGAACGACACGCCAAGGTGCACGGCGAACGCGGACTGCGAAATGCCGAGTGGCCGGAGAAACTCCTCCATCAGCATTTCTCCAGGATGCGTCGGCGGGCGATGCGTCGGTAGACGACGCTGCACCAGCGCCGTGGGCCGCTTAGTGGTAGTCCGTGACTTCGACGTCGTCGGCATGGCCATCCTCCCACCGGAAGCAAATCCGGTACTGATCGTTGATGCGGATACTGTGTTGTCCACGACGCGCCCCGCGCAGGGCTTCGAGCCGATTGCCCGGCGGGATTGCCAGTTCGCGCAGCTCCCGGACGCGATTCAATTGCGTCAACTTGCGCGCGACCACGGCCCAGAGTGCTGGTGGACCCGCGCGTCGCGCCCGCCGGCTGTCGAGCCCGTTGAAGAGATCCTCGGTGGCCGTGTCCGCAAAATAGCGTATCACACTAGGCATTATAACGGATGCCGTAGCAATTCGCAGGTCCGGGCACGTCACGAGCCGAGACCCTTGACAATAAAACTTGTCAATGATACCATGTCCCCATGCTCGACATCCAAGTCATCGATGACCCGGCGGCAGCGACCGTGGCCCTGGAGCCAATTCGCAGCCGTCTCCTCTCCGAACTCGCGGCGCCCGCCTCGGCCGCCACGTTGGCCACTCGCGTCGGCATAACTCGACAGAAGGTCAACTACCATCTGAACTCGCTGGAGGCGCACGGGTTCGTGCGGCTCGCCGAGGAACGCAAGTGGGGAGGGATCACTGAGCGGCTGCTCGTCGCTTCGGCTGCGTCCTACGTCGTTTCGCCGAGCGCGATGGGTCAGGTCGCCGTCGATCCAAGTCGCGAAGTCGATCGGCTGTCCGCGACCTATCTCATCGCTCTGGGTGCCCGGGTCATCCGCGAAGTCGGCGGCCTTGTTCGTCGGGCGCACGAGACGGGCAAACGTCTGGCAACTCTGGCGGTGGATACTGAGGTTCGCTTCCGGTCGGCGACGGATCGAGCGGCGTTCAGCGCCGAACTCACCGAAGCCATCGCGAAGCTCGTTTCGAAGTATCACGATGAATCCGCCCCCGGCGGTCGAGCCCATCGCCTGGTGCTCGTCGCACACCCTCTACCGCAGAAACCCAACTCCAAGGAGCTATCATGAGCGTGAAGGTAGAAGCATCCGGACGCCGTTCCATCCAGGTTGATATCGAGGTCCCCGGCACGCCGGAGGACGTCTGGCAGGCCATCGCCACCGGGCCCGGAATCTCGGCGTGGTTCGTGCCGGCTGAATTCGAGGAGGAAGGCGGTAAGCCCGTCGCTGTCACGTTGGATTTCGGCCCCGCGATGGAGTCCCGCTCCGTGGTGACGGTCTGGGATCCGCCGCGGATGTTCGCGAGAGAAGGTGCGGGTTGGGCCCCTGGATCGCCGCCAATCGCGACCGAGTTCAGTGTGGAAGCGCGCTCGGGCGGCGTCTGCGTCTTCCGCGTGGTGCAGAGCCTGTTCGCCAGCACGGACGACTGGGACGCGCAACTGACCGGCGCCGAAGAGGGCTGGCCCGGCATCGCCCGCATCCTGCGTCTCTATCTCACGCACTTCCGCGGGCAGCGCTCCGCGATCATGCAGATCATGACTCCCGTCGCCGGCACGGCAGCCGATGCGTGGGCTACGCTGACCGCGGCGCTGGGGCTGAACGACGTGCGCGTCGGGCAGAGTTGGGCTGGTCCAGCAGGCGCGCCGGCACTTGGTGGCGTCGTGGAGTACGTCAACGATGATCCGTTCGGTGCCTTGTTGCGGCTCGACAAGCCGGGGCCCGGCACCGCCGCGCTGGGTACCATCGAGTTCGGCGACACGGTGATGGCGACGTTGAGCTTCTACATGTACGGCGATCAAGCGGCCGCGAACGTCGCCCGCGAAACACCGCGGTGGCAGGCGTGGATGCAAGAACGCTTCGCGATGCCGACGGAGCAAAGCGAGAGCGTCTGAACGATCAAGACCCCTATCGCCGCGTCAGGATAACCCGGGCAAACGGTCGGCGCACTCCGGAACTGTCGTTGTCCATGTGCCACTGCCACGAGTCCTTCACACGATCGTAAACGAACGTCGTGTGAAAGCTCGTGGTCGCCGTGTACTGAAATAGGAATGAAATGGAGTCGCCAGCGACCGAGCCGCGGCCGGTCCCCTCGGGAGGGAACGCGGCCGAGGCAGTGTTGTCCATCCACACGCAGGCGTAGGCGCCCGTCTTCGGATCGCGACCAAACAGCACAACGGCTTCGTAGGCCGGAGCGCCAGCGGGCGTTCGCTCGCGAGATACTTCGCGCATCTGAACGTACTCGCGGCCCAGCAGCCACTCGAAGCGCACATCGTGTACCGTCTGTTGGCGCGCAATCGTACCGCGCAGCACCCACTGCCCAACGAGTCGCGGGAAGAGTGAGTCAGGATGCAATGCCTGGCCGAACAGGCCGGACGGCGTGCACAGCAGGGCGAAAGCGAATATCACGACCGGCTGAATAAGAGTCTTGCTGATGGTGTCCATCACTGCGCCGATTCGCTCTCGCACCTTCCTCGTTGACGATGCCCAGTAGCCGCGCGCGGCCGCGAGAGCGCCACCTACTCCGATGATCAATCCCCCGTAGCCTTGTGCGGGCGATTCAGGGTACAGTGCCGAGCCAGCGAAGAGCACGACGAAGAAAATCGTGATCCCGGTTGCCACCGCGACCACAGCGAGTGTGCCGCGGCGGTCGAGGACGACGGACACGACTGTGTCGTCCTCCTCGGGGCGCGCCGTGACGCGGAGCGCTTCCGATTCGCCGCCGTCATGCCAGGTCATGCCCATCGAGCCGGAATGCCCCGCATCCGTTCTTCCCGCCAAACCCGCGCTGATACGAACGGCAGACAGAAGTAGAGCCGCCCTGTTCTCGTCGAACGTGCTGGGGAAGCGCGCCGTGTGGTCGTGTCGCATCGGTCCACCGATCAAGCGTTCGAGTGGTGATGCGCTGGCGCTAACAGCCAGCATCCGCGCCGCGCGCTCGACGAGCGCCGGGTCAAAACCAACTTGAGCCGCGGCCGCCTTCATCTCGGCTAGCGTTAATCCTCCTTCCGCGGAGGCGCTCGGTTCCGCTCGGCTCGCCAGTTCCGTCGCTTTTCGCAGAATGATCGCGAACTCTTCGTCGCTGTAGACCCGCCGATCATCCGACACTATGGTCCTCCCACTCCTTGCATTCCTTCCTCGCGAGCAGGCGTGATCGGGTCTGCTGGTTGTATTGCGCGTCCGCGGCGCACCAGGTCCAACACGTCGGGGCGGGCGTAGTGACCAGCGACATCAAGTTGCCAGCGGGGGCCGACGATTCGTTGCGGATCTACCTCGGCGACGAGCATGCCCTGTTGCTCGTGCAGCGGTCCGGCGATCACCTTCCCGTCGGGATCGACCACCACACTGTCCCCCGGATTGATCCAACCGCTTGGTGAGACGGGTACACTCGCCTTGAATGCGAAACGGTCGGGGATATCCTCCGCGCGCATCGCACTGCAGCAACCAATCACGTACACGCGCCCTTCCTTCGCGATGTGGCGAAGCGTCGAGAGCCACGGCTCGCCTCGATCCCACGTCGGCGCGACATAGAGGTGGACGCCACTGTTGTACAATGCCTGCCGGGCGAGTGGCATGTAGTTCTCCCAGCAGATCAAGCCCGCAAGCCGACCCAGCGAGGTTTCGTGCGCCGTGAGCGACGAACCGTCGCCCTGCGCGTGCACGAGTCGCTCACCGGCCGTGGGCACCAGCTTTCTGTGTACGCCGAGGATCCGACCGTCTTTGCCGATGAACAACAGAGAATTGTAGAGCGATGTACCGCTCGCCTCGGTGTTCCGTTCGTTGATCCCGATGGCAACGTATACACCCGCGTCGCGCGCGGCCTCGCACAGCTGCGCAACGGCGGCGCTTGGGATGGTCACCGACTGATCGACCAACTCCGCGTAGAGGGCGCGAAGGTCGTGCGTTTGACCGGACGCAATGTGCCAGACCCACAATGGATACCCCGGGACAAATGCTTCCGGGAACACGACGAGGCGCACCCCTCGCGATCCCGCCTCGGCAATGGACTGACAGGCGCGATCGATCGTCGCATCGCGATCGAGAAACACGGGACTGATCTGCACTGCGGCGACGAGGAAAGTCTGACCGGGCGTGTAAGGCATTGCGTCTCTATCGGGAAGGAACGAGCGTTTGCTGCGTCGAATGTGCTGCAAGATTCCGCCCTCGTCGAGGTGTTTCATCCGCCAGACGCCTTTTGGCTTCCCGCGAGCCGCCGCCAGATCAGTTTCCATGTGTCGAAGTCGGAGCGTTGCACCGTGTCGGCAGGACCCGCGACTTCCCACTGACAGAACCGACGCAGCATGTTCAGGAACTCCGCTTCGTCGGTATACCGGGTGACGTCAGGGTTGTCACCGTAGTCGGAACGAACGAACCTTCCGTCGCGCCAGAAGATGTTCGTGCCTCCCTCCTTGTGCGAGTTCCCGAAGCTGCCGCCGCGCTTCATCTCCGCCACGATGGCGTGCTGGATCGCTGTGACAGAATCGAGATGCGTTTCAGCCTGCAACGCCGAGTCGCAGAGCTCGCGATAGCGCTCCCGCGAACCTTCATCAGGATCTGGCGGACTCGCGCGCATCAGGTCGCGTGTCCAGAGACTGAACCAACTG
>JBEBIR010000266.1:0-5552 GCA_040080315.1 Gemmatimonas sp. | reverse complement strand
GGTGGTGAGTCCAACAAGACGCCGCACCCGCCGCACGAAACGCGGCTCAAACGCAGCAACCTCCAGCAGGACGTCGCGAGTCGTGATCGTGACTTCTGAATTCCGACCACCCATGACGCCGGCCAGCGCCACCGGCTGCGCCCCATCACAGATCACCGTGGTGCCTTCCGGCAGCGCGCGCGTCACGCCGTCCAGCGTGACAATGGACTCCCCGGCGCGCGTCGGGCGCACGACGATGGTGGACTGCGCCAGCGTCGCAAGATCGAACGCGTGCACGGGCTGCCCCAGCGCCTGCAGCACATAGTTCGTCGCGTCGACGACATTGCTGATGCTGCGCTGGCCAATGCTCTCAAGTCGCTTGACCAGCCAGGCCGGACTCGGTCCAACGGTGACACCGCGAATCACGATGGCCAGATACGCAGGGCAGCTCGCGGCATCCTCGACGCGCACCGTCACGCCGTCGGTCGTCGCTTCATCGCGTCCCGATGTCTCTGTGAACGACGTGGCGAACTCGGCGAGGTCTTCGATCGGCATCGGCATGACCGGCACGCCGGTGATCGCGCTGATCTCGCGCGCCACGCCGCGGTGTGACAACAGGTCGGGACGATTCGGCAACACATCCAGTTCAAGTCGCGTGTCTGCGAGCGACAGCACATCCAATAGCGGTGTGCCCGGCGCGGCATCGGTGTCGAGCGTCATGATGCCGTCGTGGTCCTGCCCCAGCCCAAGCTCCCGCGGTGAACACAACATCCCATTGGATGTCTCGCCGCGAATCTTCCGCTTCTCGATCGTGAGTCCGCCCGGCATCACGGTCCCCGAACGCGCAAACGGATACTTGTGTCCCGCCACGACATTCGGCGCACCGCATACGACGTCGAGCAGCGTGCCGCTGCCGTCATCAACCTTGGTCACCCATAAGTGATCGGAATTCGGGTGACGCCCGGCTTCGACCACCTGCGCAATCACGAACGGTGCGAGCTCCGCTCCCAACCGCTCCATACCATCGAGCGTGACACAATGGCGGCTGAGCAGTTCCCCGATCTCCTGGGCGCTCAGTGCATGCGGAACGAACTGCTTCAACCACTCATGAGAAACGATCATCGCGCGAACTGCTCCAGGAATCGAACGTCGGAATCGTACAGCAGACGAATATCGTTGATGCCATAGCGCGACATCGCGATGCGCGCCGGCCCCATACCGAACGCCCAGCCCGTGAATCGCTCACTGTCGAGACCCGCCGCGTCGAGCACATTCGGATGTACCATGCCGCACCCGAGGATCTCCACCCACCGCAGGCCTTTCCCGTCGTGCAGATCCACTTCGACATCCATCTGCGCGCCGGGTTCAACAAACGGAAAATACGACGGTCCGAAGCGCACGCGGCGTGACGCGCCGTAGAAGCGTCGCGCAAACTCGGCAAGCGTCGCCTTGAGGTCGACAAAGGAGATGCCTTCATCCACCGCCAGTCCCTCCAACTGCATGAACGCCGGCGCGTGCGTCGCGTCAAAAAAGTCGCGACGATAGACCTGCCCGGGCGCCAACACGCGCACGGGTGGTGCGACCGTCTGCAACGTGCGGACTTGCACGGGCGACGTATGCGTGCGGAGCAGCGTGTCATCACCGAGATACAGGGTGTCGTGCAGCTCCATCGCCGGATGGTCAGGCGGAAAGTTGAGCGCACCGAAATTGTACCACTCGGTCTCGGCCTCAGGACCCAACGCGATGGTGAAACCCAGTTCGCGAAAAATCTCGCAAATCTCGTCAATCACGATGGTGACGGGATGCAGCGTGCCTTTCCAGGCGCGTCGCGCGGGCATCGTCGGGTCGAACGTGCCAACGCTGCGCTCGCCTGCCTGTCGTGCGGAGAAGGCGTCGAGTTGCTGCTGGATATCGCCCTTGAGGCCATTGAAGCGCGTTCCCGCCGCGCGTCGATCATCAGGCGGCAGGTCACGCAACGCGCGCTGGAGGGCGTTCAGCCGCTCGTCCTGCAGCGTGTTGAGTTGCCCTTTCGCTACATCGAGTCGGGTGGCCGGGTCGATGCTCGCGAGCAGTGCCCGCGCATCGCGCTCGAGTTCATCAGCTAGCGCGAGATACTCAGAGAGTTGCACAGGACGGGAGAAGTGAACCGTGAGTCGGCACCGGATGGCACCGATGTGATACGCACAGGGCCGGCGTCCCTGAGGCAGCCGGCCCTGCACAACGAAGCGGCACCGCGAGAACTACGCGGCGCTCTTCGCCGCGTCGAGAGCCTTGCGTACCTGCACCGCGATGGCCGCAAACGCTTCCGGCTCACGCACCGCGAGATCCGCCAGCACCTTGCGGTCGATCTCGATTCCGGACGCATGCAGCCCGCTGATGAACGCGCTGTAGGACATGTCGTGCTGTCGAGCGGCAGCGTTGATACGCACAATCCACAACCGACGGAAGTCGCGCTTCTTGTTCTTGCGATCGCGGTACGCATACCGCCAGCCACGCTCAACGGTTTCTTTCGCAGCCTTCCAGAGTTTGGACCGGCCGCCAAAGGCACCCTTGGCGTGCTTCATGATTTGCTTCTTCCGCTTGAGGCGGACGACGTTGGATTTTACGCGTGGCATGGATCGATCTCCTTAGGCGAGTATAAGACGCTTGATGCGCTTGATTTCGCCATTCGTGGTCACGATGGTCGGCCGGCGCAGGTTACGCTTCCGCTTGGGGTCCTTCTTGGTCAGGATGTGGCTCTTGTACGCCTTCAGGCGCCGGATCTTCCCCGATCCCGTCACGGAGAAGCGCTTCTTGGCGCCACTGTGGGTCTTCATCTTCGGCATGGTACGCTCACGGCTGCGGTAAACTGCCTCGGGTTCGAGGCAGGCCTTCATCGATCACGCGCTGGATCACTTCGGCGCGAGAATCATCGTCAGGGACTTTCCTTCCATCAACGGCGCACTTTCGATCTTCGCCAGATCGGCGAGTTCGACCGACACCCGATCGACCACCTGTCGCCCCAACTCTGGGTGCGCGATCTGTCGACCACGAAACATCAACGTCACCTTCACCTTGTTCCCTTCCTCGAGAAAGCGTCGCGCGTGGCGCGTCTTCGTCTCGAAGTCGTGATCGTCAATCCCGGGGCGGTACTTCACTTCCTTGAGGTGAATCACGTGCTGCTTCTTCTTCGCCAGCCGCGCCTGCTTGGCCTGTTCAAACTTGAACTTCCCGAAGTCCATGATGCGAACAACGGGAGGCCGCGCCGCAGCCGCCACTTCGACAAGATCCAGCCCCTGCTCCTGTGCCTGGGCAAGCGCCACGTCGACTTCCATGATGCCGAGCTGACTTCCGTCGGCGGCGATCACGCGAACGGGGCTGATCCGGATTTGCCGGTTCACCCGTGGCGGACGCTTGGTGGAATCCTGAATAGGCCGAACTCCGGTGAAGAGATACAAAAAACGCGGACCCCTGTAAGGAATCCGCGTCGCAACGATCACATCGCCGCACACGCTACGCGCGTCGGACCTGATCGATTCGATGGACTCCAGCAGCACTCCCCGGGAAATGCGCACATTCCGCGTCGGGGGCCGAAGGGTGGGTTGGGCGTCGCTGCCCAACCGCTTCTCGGTTGTAATTCGCCTGCAACTACCGCTTAACCCCTGAAACCTAGATGACTTACACCACAGGTCAAGGCCCTGCCCGGCACTACTCCGCCAATCGATAGCCCTTCGCGTCCATGGCCACTCGTCCGAACCCGACGTGCGCGTCGTGTTCAAACACCAGCTCCCAGTCGGACGCCAGGGCCTCCCCCAGCAACGCTCGCTTCGACTCGAGGGTAACCAGCGGCTCCACGTCGTATCCCATGATCCAGGGCAGCGGCAGGTGGTGCGCGGTCGGAACCACATCGCCCAGAAAGCACAGCGTCTCGCCACCCGAACGGAGGACGACGCTCTGGTGGTACGGCGTGTGGCCCGGTGTCGGTCGGACCGTGATTCCCGGTCTGAGCTCCTGCGCACCCTCAATCAGGTCGAATCGGCCTGCCGCAAATATGGGATCCCAATTGTGTGGGAAGTAGCTGGCCGACGTCCGCTCGTTCGCCCGTAGCGCATACCCGTATTCACCGCGTTGCACCACGTATCGCGCGTTCGGAAACGTGGCAACCACCTCGCCGCCGTCATTGCGCCACGTGTTCCCTCCCGCGTGGTCGAAATGCAAATGGGTGTTGATGACCAGACTGACGTCGCTGGGGCTGAATCCCGCCTGCGCCAATCCCGATTCGAGCGCCGTGCGACCCGACACGCCGGCATTTTCGATGGCGTAAATCTCGTGGAACTTGGCGGACTCCTTGTTGCCCGCGCCGGAGTCGATGAGCACCAATCCGTCATCGTGCTCAACCAGCAGACACCGCATGCCCATGGGGATGCGATTCTTTGCGTCCGCGCCAATGCGGCGTTCCCACAGCGTCTTCGGCACGACACCGAACATTGCGCCGCCATCGAGTTGCTGACCGCCGGACTGAATGGCGTGAATGCGCCAACGGCCGAATGTCCTCGACTCCAACAACGGTTCGGGAAAACTCACGCGATGTAGTCCTCAATGGCTGGATGCGGAAAGGCGCGTCGACGGCGGTCGGACGCGGTGCGTCGGCGACGAGTCATCGGCGACGCGAGCCGTTCCGCCAGCAATGGCCAGGACGTCAGCCCGTCGTCTTCCGCAATGCGAAGCAGTCGCAACAGCACGCGCGCGGTGGCTTCCGCGTCGCCGCCCGCACGATGCCGCGCGGTGATGTCGATGCCAAAGTAGCGAGTCACGTGATCCAGTGATCGCCGAGCGAGTTGTGGCAGCAGCAGGCGCGACAGACGCACCGTGCACAATCTCGGCCCCGCCAGCCGCAGCCCGCCTCGTGACAGTTCATCGCTCACAAATCGCCAGTCAAACGCCGCGTTGTGCGCCGTGAATACGTGTCCGGCCAGTCGCTCCGTGACATGGTCCGACACCATGCGAAAGGGCGGCTGGTCCCTGACCATCGCCCAGGTGATTTGCGTGAGCGCCGTGATGTGCGCCGGAATGAGCCGCTCCGGATTGACCAACTGCGAATACACGTCGGTGATTTCTCCGGCACGAACACGAGCAATGGCGATTTCCGTAATGCGATCGCCTCGCGTGGATCGCGTCCCAGTGGTTTCCACGTCAACGACGGCAAATGAAATCTCCGACAGGCCACTCGGCACCGTATCCACCATACGTACCGGGCGAGCACCCGACACGGAATCGGGGCCAGGCTCCACTGGCTCACGCAGGGCCCAGTGTCCCGACGGCAGGTGAACAAACTCCGGATGACTGGTCAGCAGGGCGATGGCCATCCGTTCGGCGGCGTCTGCCTGCAATCGGTCGACCTGGCACACCACCCGCATCAGGCTGAGCGGATCGAGAGGCCCGTTGACCAGGAGTTCCGCCGCGCGCGCCGAGAGCGTCGTCGGGCGACGGCCGACGACGGAACCAATCGGGGGGCGAACGGAGGGATCAGGGGCCACGATAGCGGCAACTTAGCGGACTGGAGTGACTAGTAAATCGAATGGGGACAGTCTAGC
>JBEBIR010000265.1:0-5558 GCA_040080315.1 Gemmatimonas sp. | reverse complement strand
ATTGCGACGTTCGGTGACGCGAGGATCCAGCGTCTGTGCGGGCACGAGAAGGATTGGGGGAAACTGTCGCCAGTGTCGCACCCCGACTAGCTTCCACGAGACCGGCGCGATCTGATGCCGAAACTTACGAGTCCGAATGCGCGCACCGCAAGCTGAATCGACCCGTGGTACACGGCGTCGCTCCCTGCCCCAATCGCAACGCTTCATGGTCGCGCTGTGCGCCTCAACGCTGCTGGCCGCCAGCGTACTCGCGTCGGTGAATGCGCACGCGCAGATCCGCCGACCGATCGAGACGGGTCCGAACTACGGATGGTGGCTTTCAGGAGGCGTTGCCGCAGTATCGATCACCGACATCACCGACGGTGCGTCCAACAGCTCCTGGCACTTCGGTCCCGATCCGCTGTGGCAGTACCGGGCGACGTTGGAAAAGGCCATGGACGAGTTCACCACGTTGGGCATCGCGGCCGGCTATGGTCAGGCGAACGTCGTGCTCACGTCCATCGCTGCGGGCGCCAACACCAGACTCCCCAGCACCTGTCAGGTGACCTGCGCCGCCACCACGGAGCTGTGGACGGGCATGGTGCAATTCCGTTCGGGCGGCGGCGCTGGATTCCATACCCTCTTCGAGGCCAGCGGCGGCGGCACCGCATTCCGTGGCTTCAAGACCAAGCCCGACGCGATTGCCATCCCGGGTATCAAGAATAGCTTCGACATTTCGGGCACCTTGGCCGCCGGATTTGGCTACCCGCTCTCTCGCAGCATGATCATTTCGCTCGTGCAAGACTTCGGGATTGGATTTCACACCAAGACCGACCTCCCCGAAGGCACCGGACGAAGCTGGCGCATGCGCAACACGCGGGCGGCCCTTCGCTTCAAGTTCGGCGGTCGCTGAATCGCCCTCTTATCCCTCGATAGCATGCTTCCACTGCGTGTCCGCACTCGTCGCATCACAGGCGTCGTGAGCGCCGTACTCGGCCTGCTCACCGCGTGCGCACCCTCCACGAATTCGTCTAACGCGTCATCCGCTGGCGCGAACGGTGCCGAGATGCCGTCTCGTGTTGCGGCGACGTTTCCCGCCAGTTGGCCCCTGACGGCTGGAGCAAAGGCGACCTTTGCATCGCAGGCAATGGCGGTCAGCAACAGCACCGAGGCCAGTGCCGCGGCAGTGGAGATTCTCAGGGCCGGCGGCAACGCCGTTGATGCTGCCGTGGCGCTTGGCTTCGCGCTCGCGGTTACCTGGCCCGAAGCCGGCAACGTCGGCGGCGGTGGCTACATGGTCATCAAGCTGGCCGATGGCCGCACGGCGGCGATCGACTACCGTGAAATCGCACCGCTCGCCGCAACGCGCAACATGTACCTCGACGCCAACGGCAAACTCACCGACAAGAGCGTCGAAGGACACCTGGCGTCTGGTGTGCCCGGCGCGGTCTCGGGACTCGCTACTGCGCTGGAGAAGTACGGGACGATGACGCTCGCGCAGGTGTTGCAGCCGGCCATTCGTCTCGCCCGCGATGGGTTCGTGATTGATACCGCGCTGGCGGGCTCCATCGCGCGCGCGCGCTCATTGGTCACCAAGTACAGCCCGAACACGCCGTATTTTCCCGGTGGGCAGCCCCTCAAGGCCGGCGAGCGCCTTACGCAACCCGATTTCGCGCGCACGCTGCAGGCCATTGCCGATGGTGGCGCCAAAGCCTTTTACGAAGGATGGATTGCCGACTCACTCGTCGCGGAACAACAGCGCGGTGGTGGCATCATCACCAGAGCCGATCTCAAGCGATATACACCGGCCCTGCGAACGCCGATCCGCAGCACGTTCCGCGAGTACGGTTTGATTGCGATGCCGCCCTCATCATCCGGCGGTGTGACCATGACTGAAGCGCTCAACGTGCTCGAGCAATACCCCACGCTGCCGGCGTACGGCAGCACGCGCTGGTTTCATCTGGTGGGCAGTGCGTTTCAGCGTGCCTTCATCGATCGCAACGCCAAGCTCGGCGATCCGGATTTCGTGAAGGTTCCCATGGCGCAGCTCACCAGCAAGGCGTACGCAAAAGCCCTGCGTGCCACCATAGACGACGCGCGCGCCACGCCAACGCATGACGTCGAGCCGAAGATGAACGCGGCCGCACGCGAACCGACGCACACTACGCACTACTCGGTGGTGGACAACAAGGGCAATGCGGTCGCCAACACCACCACGCTGAACAACTCGTGGGGGTCAGGCGTCTGGGTGCGTGGTGCGGGCTTCATGTTGAATGACGAAATGGACGATTTCGCCGCGCAACCTGGCATGCCCAACATGTTTGGATTGGTACAGGGCGAACAGAATGCGATTCAACCCGGCAAGCGCATGCTGAGTGCCATGACTCCCACCATCGTGACCGATCGCCACGGCGACGTGTTGATGGTGCTCGGCGCCGCTGGCGGACCGACCATCATCACGGGAACCAGCGAAGTCATTCTCAACGTGCTGGTGCACCGCATGTCCCTCATGGATGCCATGCGCGCCCCGCGCGTGCATCACCAGGCGCTGCCGGATTCACTCACGTTTGAAGACGGGGGTATCACCCCCGCCGTACTCGATTCGCTGCGAGCCATGGGGCACGCGATGCGCAGACTGCGCGTTCTGGTGAACGTGAACGCGATCATGCGGGTCAACGGCGGCTGGGAAGGTGTGCCGGAGCCGCGCAGGTCCGGTGGCGTGGCAGGGTACTGAACGGCGGAACAACAGATAGTGAGACTGATGACGGTAGACTGAAGACAAAGACTGCGCTCGCCGCTCTCCAGGCGAGCGCAGTCTTTGTCGTACGTCTTCAGTCTGGCGTCGTCAGTTCCAGGCTGTAGTTCCGCCGTTCGGTTGCGTGACTTACGCTCCAACCTTCACCGTCAGCGGCCCATCCAACTTCACTGCGATCGCGCCGCCACTGCTCAGACACGTATCGTAGTCTGCCGTGGCCGCCGCCGCTGCTGTGCCGGCCGCCGCACCGGCCGCCGCGCCGATCACCGTGCCCTTGGTGTTCTTGCCAATGATCTGGCCCGCAATGGCGCCGATCACTGCCCCACCCGCAACCTTCTTCGCGTCAGTGCTCTTCGACGCGCTGCGAACGCGTTCCGTCGAGGCCGTCTGCAGCGTTGACTCGACCGGGTAGGTCTCGCCGCCAAACGTGACGCTGATCAAACGCACCTTGAGGGTCGTCGCGTCGTTGCTGTTCTTTGCCGTCTTGGATTCGGTCACTTCAAACGTGCCGGTCGCGCCGGCCGGAATCACGACGCCATTGGTGCCAGTCACCGCCTGCGAAAGCTGTGCGGTGATCTTTTCGCCGACCTTTGTCGTGTTGCTGCAAACTTTGGCGTTCGAGGCAAACTGCAGCGAAGTGCCGGCATCAACCACACCGGTCTTCGCGGCGGCCGGTGTGGTCGGTGCCGGCGTCGTCGAGGTGGGCGGGACCGGCGTCTGACGCACCGGCGCGGGCTTTGGTTTTGGCTTTGGCGCCGTTGCGACGGGGGCGTTCTCAGGCGGCACGACCGGCACGTCCTGCAGCTTGGGCTGTGCGTTGGTATCCGTCGCAGCAATGGCCAGATCGCGACCCAACGACGTGTCGCTCGTGAGCGCGGTGTCGCCCTTCGAGTCGCCGCACGCGGCCAATCCGACCAGGACGGCTACGGCAGCAAGCACAAGAGGAGAGCGCGTCGTCGGACGGACGAAGCGCGTATATTCACGACGCGAGGAAGATGAAGACACACGATCGCTTGAACGCATTTGCGGCACTCCTGAATTAGTGATGCGTGGGCGGCGAGCAGCCGACCCCACGCGTGACGTACACGATGAACTTACCGGATCACACGTGCTCGGTGTTGAATCAACGGCGTGAGCATGCCTGAACCACGACGGCAGCCGGTGCCAGCGCTCGAAGCGCTTCGACGCCTGCTCCCTTACTACCACCCCTACCGCCTGCAAGTTGCGGTGGGTCTGCTGGCGGTGGTCGCCGCGGCCGCATTGGCCACTGTCATCCCATCATTGTTGCGAGAGGGCGTCGACGCCATAGGGGCCGGTGCTGAGAGTATCACGCTCTGGCGTCTGGCGTTGGTGATGCTGGTCACAGCCGTGGTCAGTGGCCTCCTCAGGTTCCTCATGCGGCAGCTGCTCAACGGCATGAGCCGACGGATCGAAACCGATCTTCGGCACGACCTCTTCGCTCGACTCCTTGTCCTCGATCAGGCGTGGTACGCGCGTTGGCGCACCGGCGACCTGATGGCGCGCCTGACCAACGACTTGAGCGCTGTTCGCATGGCGACGGGACCCGCGATCATGTACTTGGTCAACACGATCGCCGGCGGGCTGTTCGCCATGATCATGATGCTGCGCATCAGTCCGCTGCTGACAGCCGTCGCGCTGCTGCCCATGGCCGGCTTGCCTATCGTCATGTTGCGTTTGGGACGACGGGTCCATGCACGCTTTGAAGCAGTTCAGTCGCAGTTCAGCGACCTGTCCACTCGCGCGCAGGAGAATCTCTCCGGCGTTCGCATCGTGCGCGCCTATCGACAAGAGGCGGCAGAATCGGCGCGCTTCGATGCCTTGGGGAATTCGTATCTGGAGGCCAACATGCGGCTCGCACGCATCAACGGTCTGATGCATCCGGGATTCGCGCTGCTTGCCGGGCTCGGCGGCGCCGTTACCCTCGGAGTTGGCGGTCGCTTGCTCATCGAGAATCGCATCACCGTGGGTGGATACGTGGCGTTCAGCATCTATCTCGCCATGCTCACGTGGCCGCTCATCGCGCTCGGCTGGACCACCAATCTCCTCCAGCGCGGAGCCGCATCGATGTCGCGGGTGCTTGAGATTCTCGACGCCGGACCGGAGACGGTGCATGACACCGGAACGAAACACCTGCCCGCACATCTCGGCGGCCGCGCGCTCGAGTTCCGCGGCGTGTGGTTTCACTATCCGGCCGCCACAACCGACACCGACGCACCGCGTTGGGTGTTGCGAGACGTGTCGTTCACGGTACCGGCGGGTGGAACCTTGGCGATCGTCGGTGCAACCGGCTCCGGCAAGAGCACGCTGATCGATCTCATTCCGCGCATGTTCGACCCGCAGCGAGGCGACGTGCTATTGGACGGCGTCAGCGTTCGCGACGTGCCGCTTGATACGCTACGTGCCGAGATCGGCTACGTGCCTCAGGAATCGCTGCTGTTCAGCGAGACGATTGGCACCAATGTGGCGTACGGATTGTCAGCCGACACCATCCAACCCGAGATGATCGATGAGGCCACGCATATCGCGCAGCTCTCGGAGACCATCGAGGGCCTGCCCGATCGCTTGGACACGAGACTTGGCGAGCGCGGCATCAACCTCTCGGGCGGCCAACGACAGCGCACGGCGATGGCGCGCGCCCTGGCACGCCGGCCACATCTCGTGCTGCTCGACGACGCTCTGTCGGCGGTCGACACGCACACCGAGGCCGCGATCCTCGCCGGCTTGCGCGACGCGCTGCGGGGACGCACGGCGATCATCGCCTCGCACCGGATCAGTGCCGTGCGCGACGCCGATCACATCATCG